>NZ_JAUBRJ010000131.1:0-9318 GCF_036701805.1 Microcoleus sp. N3A4 | reverse complement strand
CGAGACCAGAATCCTTGCAGTGCGAGCCAGAAAGCTCGCGTATAATGCAAGCAAATCATTTAGGATTGCTATATTGATTCCTTCGACAGTAGCAGTTGTTGTTCTTTGTTCAAAATATCCAACTAAGTAGATGAGTGAGAAAATACATAAGTAGTCATTGCGAGGGTCACTCCGTGAAACGAAGCAATCGCAACGGTTACGGTGCATTTAAATTTTGTTACATAGTTGGGTTTAAGCTGTTGTGCATCTAATTTGACAGTCAATTTTTCTACAATTATTGTGGAACGGGCCCCAGAACCCGGATCTGGATTCAATTTAAATGCGCGACAGCTTATTTGCGCCTACCTACTTAAGTGTCGATCGATCGTCACAATCGCGATCGGATTCAGCGCGTCAAAACGAGTTGAATTGCCCCCAGCCACAGAACGCGATAACTGCACTTGCACGATTCGGTAACTCCAGTGCGGTTCCCGGCGCACCCGATCGCCCATCCAACTCAAAACAGTAGCAATATCCTCAAAAGCTTCCATTGCCAGCACGATCGAGCCTCCAGGAAGCAGCCGCAGCGCGCAAACACCCAAAATTTTAGTCAACCCTCCGCCGCTGCAGCCGATAAAAATCCGGTGGGGGGGACGCAAGCGGTGCAAGATTTCCGGGGCGGTTCCGTAAATCGAGAATACATTTTGCAGCCCAAAACGACCGTAGTTGAACTCGATCGCAGAAGTACCAGAAACCGTTTGTTCGATCGCGTATACCTCAGATTGCGGGAATAAACGAGCAATTTCGATCGACACAGAACCGTTACCAGCACCCACATCCCAGACAACTTGTTCCGGTTGCAAAGCCAATTGTGCCAGCACCAACACCCGCACTTCCCGTTCCACCGTCAAACCAGGCCTGTCGCCGCAACCGATAAAAGCTGCATCCGGTATTCCCAACAAAGGCAACTTTTCCAAATCCAAAGGTTCTGTCGCCATCCGGGGTTCCCGCAGCATCACAACCACGCTCAGCGGTGCAAAAGACTCTCCCAGCAAAGCTGACAGAGAACGAAGGCCCACCCGCTCGTCAGCAGAACCCAAATTTTCGCAAACCCAAAACTCGTAGCGTGCGGGCAAATCTAGAGCTTTCACCAAATGTGCCAGGGCCGCCGGAGTATGAGTTTCGTCTCCGAGTACCGCAATCTTCTCAACACCGAGTTTGAGTTTTGCCGTCAGTTCCTCAAAATAACGTCCTTGAGAGCCAACAAAATGAGCGTCTTGCCAAGGGATTTGCAAGCGGTTAAAAGCCAACTGCACAGAACTGACGTGGGGGTGAAAAGTCAATTTTTCTGCCGGCAATTGGGCAATTAACAACTTTCCCCAGCCATAAAACAGCGGGTCACCCGCCACCAAAATTACAATGATTTGAGGCGAGGGGGTGGAAGGGGGCGAAAAAGTCCCTGTATCTGCCTCTAAATTCGCATCAGTCGCCAACCAGCGCTTAATTTCAAGAATTGCGGCAGTCAAATCTTCCAACACCCAAAGCTCGCACGAGTGCTGGGGGAAATAGCTCAAATGGATCTCGCTCCCTATTAGCAAAGCGGCCATTTCTACAACCTGCCGCGCCGATTCGCTCAGCCCAGCAGCTCCATCTAAACCTATACCAACAACGTGTACTGCCACTTTTTGAGCAAAAATGAAAAAACTAGACTGGCTAATTTTCCCTGGTTTTTCATAAATTTTTTCCTTGACTTTACTGTCAAACAAAAATAATTAAAGCATTTAACAGGCAATATCCTGACTGTTGTCACAGGGGAGAGGGGGAGAGGGGCGAGAGAGTGGGAGATGGGGAGAGTGGGAGATGGGAAAAAATCTTCCTTCTTCCCTCTTTCCTCTTTCCTCTTTCCTCTTTCCTCTTCCCTCTTCCTTCTTCCTTCTTCCTTCTTCCTTCTTCCTTCCTTAAAAATCAAAAACAGGCCAATTAGGTTGCCGGATGTAGCTAGTCATGTCCTCAAACTTCCGCAGTTCGGCTCGGTGGACGCACAGTTCTTGGGGCGTGTCGAGCCATTGCTCGTTTAACTCAGACATGAGGGCGCACAAACGAGCGCGGTCTAGATTTGGCCCGGTGTCCCCAAAATAAGCCAGAGTAATGTGTGCCGTAAAATGATATTGCTGTTCAATTCCCAAAGCAATTAAATCGGGATTTTGATAGATCGATCGGCGAAACTCCAGAATTTGCTTGTAAGAGTTTTCGTCCGTCGGTGCCAAACAGACACCCACAGCTCTAGTCATCAACATCAACCCCAGCACTATCCAGCGAATGGGAGGGCCGCCCGCCAAGGGTTTGCAGGCGGCAAAACGATCGCCCATACGTTCGCGCAGTTGCCCCTCAAATTCTGGATTTTGAGCGGAGGCATCTCGAAAAGCGCTGTTCCATATCAGATCGGCCAGGGTTAAATGGAAGCTATCAGGAGGCAGTGCCACGATCGCACCGTCCGCTATTTCCTCCAATAGCCGTTGTTGGATCGAGTGCAAATTACTATAAAGTGCAGCATTTTCTGCATCTTCCCCAGCAGGCGGCGTAATCACTGAATAACCTGGAAAAGGTACAGGATCTCTCCGACCTGCTTCGTCGGGCTTAAATTTTGGAGATTCCTGAATGTGTTCCACCTGGGACTTGTAGGAGTCCAGCAGCGTCATGCGCGCCACCCGATTTACGTAAGCTTGATAAGTATCATCCAATCTTGATTTCCTCGCGGTGACATACTCCCACACCAAATTTTATATTATGGTGCGGGCTTCCAACAGTCCTATTCAGGATATGTTGGACTTGCGGAGCGTGCAACTCTGATTTTTTTTGCTACTGAGCGTTTTTCATGCAAATTTACCTGTTTTGGGGAGAAGACGACTTTGCCATCGCGCAAGCTGTGAAAAGTTTGCGCCAAACAGTCCTCGACCCCAACTGGGCTAGTTTTAACTATGACAAAATTATTGCCGATCGAGCCGACGCTGTGGTCGAAGGACTCGATCGAGCCTTGACGCCGCCCTTCGGTACCGGCAGCCGTTTTGTCTGGCTGGCAAATACGACTGTAACGCAGCAGTGCTCTCCTGAACTGTTAGCGCAATTTGAACGGACGCTGCCAGTGATTCCCCCTACCACCGTGTTGCTGCTGACATCCGTCAAAAAACCCGACAGCCGGCTCAAGTCTACCAAGTTACTCCAGTCCGCCGCCGAAGTGCGGGAATTTTCGCCGATTCCACCTTGGAATGACAAAGAACTAGCCCAGCGGGTGCGCCAAGTCGCCGGCGAAATGAACGTAAAATTGACCGCCACGGCGATCGAACTTTTGGCCGAATCCATTGGCAGCGATACCCGCCAGCTATACAGCGAACTCGAAAAATTGCTGCTGTTTGCGGGCAACCGCAGCCAACCTTTGAACCCGGAGGAAGTTGCAGCACTGGTGCACTGTCACGCCCAGAATACCTTCCAGCTAGCCGATGCGATTCGCGAGGGCAATACCTCCGCCGCTTTGGGTTTACTGGCAGGCTTAACTGGCCGCAGCGAGCCTGGTTTGAGGATTGTGGCGGGCTTGACTGGTAAGTTTCGGATTTGGCTGTGGGTAAAGGCGATGATCCAAGCGGGCGATCGCGATGATAAAATTGCTCAAGCTCTAGACCTCGGCAATCCGAAACGAGTATACTACTTTCGCCAAGAAGTCAAGAACGCCAGCTTAGAAAAACTGCAAAAAAGTTTGCCTTTGCTGCTAGACTTAGAAGCTTCTTTAAAGCGGGGCCGGGAAGAAATTTCAACCCTGCAAACCAAAGTTATAGAACTCTCTAGCTTGTTTCGCTGATGTCCGACAGCGCAGCGGGAGGGGGTCGTCACTGTAAATTTTTACAACAAATTTCATCGGGGTATGTGGTTGATGCGCGATCGGCGGCCAAAAGGTTTTGAATAGATAGTGACATCCTCCCTCACCAAATTCGTCATGACCCTAGCTTTCATCAAAAAAAGGGGTCTGAAACCCCGTCCTTTTAGGACGGCTTTACATGAATTTTTGTTAAGGTAGACCATTTCACACAAGACGTGCTAGTATGTGAAATAGTGTAATTAATGTCAGCATGATACTAAAAGCCTTCAGCTATCGATTCTACCCAACGCCGGAACAAGAAAGTTTGTTGCGACGTACTTTGGGTTGTGTTCGTTTGGTCTACAACCGTGCTTTAGCCGCAAGAACGGAAGCTTGGTACGCAGAACAGAAACGGGTAGCCTATGCTGAGACTTCTTCAATGTTAACCGAATGGAAGAAAACCGAAGAACTAGATTTTCTGAACAAAGTTAGCTGTGTGCCATTACAGCAATGCTTGAGACATTTACAAACGGCTTATACCAATTTTTTTGATGGGCGGGCAAAATATCCTAACTTCAAAAAGAAACGCAATGGTGGTAGTGCAGAATTTACCAAGTCAGCATTTAAGTTCAGAGATGGACAAGTCTACCTAGCAAAAAGCACACAAGCGTTACCAATTCGTTGGAGTCGGACACTACCTGATGGTGCAACACCATCAACCTTAAGCGTGAAGCTTGCACCATCAGGTAGGTGGTCAGTTTCTCTGCTGGTAGATGTTGAAATTGAAGCATTACCCAAAACAGATAATCAAGTCGGTATCGACCTGGGAGTTACAAGCTTGCTCACTCTAAGCACTGGCGAAAAGATTGCCAATCCCAAAGGATTCAAGGCAAAGTATCGCCAGCTTAGAAGAGCGCAAAAATCTTTAAGTCGCAAGCAAAAAGGGTCAAACAACCGTCACAAAGCACGGCTTAAAGTAGCGAAAGTGCATCAAGAAATCACTGATGCAAGAAAAGACAATCTTCACAAGTTAACAACGCGGTTGGTGCGTGAAAACCAAACCATCGCCGTAGAAGACCTAGCTGTGAAGAATATGGTTAAAAATCGGAAACTTGCCGCTTCTATAAGTGATGCAAGTTGGGGGGAATTAGTCAGACAACTTGACTACAAGTGCGATTGGTACGGTCGTACTTTAATTAAGATCGATCGCTGGTTTCCCAGTTCAAAACGATGTGGCAATTGCGGTCACATCGTTAACAAGATGCCGTTGAATATCCGGGAATGGGATTGCCCTCAGTGTGGTACTCACCATGACCGAGATGTAAACGCAGCAAAAAATATTTTGGCGGCAGGGCTTGCCGTGTCAGTCTGTGGAGCGACCGTAAGACCTGAACAGAGTAAATCTGTTAAGGCTGGTGCGAAATCCC
This sequence comes from Microcoleus sp. N3A4, assembly GCF_036701805.1. Classification (NCBI taxonomy): domain Bacteria; kingdom Bacillati; phylum Cyanobacteriota; class Cyanophyceae; order Oscillatoriales; family Microcoleaceae; genus Microcoleus; species Microcoleus sp. N3A4. Next base: position 4,062 of record NZ_JAUBRJ010000131.1, on the reverse strand, counting down.
CTAGGGGACGGAAGCAGAAAGCTAAGTCGTGAGTCTTAGGAATCCCCGTGCGTTTACGCCGGGGTGGATGTCAACCACGCGCGGAATCGAAGATTATGGTGTGGGGTCTCCCGCCGAGTTAGCTAGAAATACTCTCAGAATGCGACAGTAGAAGTTAATGTGGTAAATACATATTGTCCGCCGCCGAACGCCGATCGGTTAATATTATTTACCGGCTCTCCACCCCCCCCCAAAAGAGCGCTACCCATGACACAACAGAACCTGCGGGAACTTCTCAAGCAGGGCGATCCAAAAGCGATCGCATCTAGCATCAACCGTACACTCAAACCCAAAGGCATCAACGCCGATGTGACGCGGGACAACGGCTGCCTCCACATAATTCTGGAGTCAGACAAAGTACCGAGTCAAATGGCATTGGTCGATTTCATCCGCAGCGGGATGACGAATTTGGGAGTCGAATCAATTCACACTGTAAAAGTTTACGGGCGTCGAACAGGTGACGGCTCGCCTGCGTGGGAAGATGAAATCGATCTGATGCCCGCGGAGCCAATGCTTTACGCCTCCGAGAGTGGAATGCCAGACGACTCTATAGGTTTAGATGATGTCGAGCCCCAAGGCGAAGACTATTATCAAGAAGGAGAATTCGATCGAGAAGACGACGAGGAAGACGAAGACGACGAGGAAGACGAAGATCGAGCCCCGCCTCCGAAAAAACAATTCCCAAAATGGGTAATACCTGTGGGTATCTTAGTGCCTCTGGCAGCGATCGCAGGGCTTTTCTTTACTAAAACTTTCCCCTTCGGCGGCTCGAACCCAGAACCGAGCGCCCCCGAAGCTGCTTCCCCTTCCCCGAAAGCCGCATCTCCTGCACCAAAAGCCGCTGCATCCTCTCCGGGTGCATCTCCGGGCATCCCACAAGCAGCCTCTCCTGCACCAAAAGCAGCTCCCACTGCTGCTGCGCCCGCAAGCCCAGCTCCGACATCTCCGGCGCCCAAAGCTGCACCAGCATCTCCGGCGCCCAAGCCAGCCTCTCCTGCACCAAAAGCCGCCGCGCCTAAGCCCGACTCTTGGAGGGAAGCCGTTAACGCAGGTCAGAAGGCAGCTATTTTAGCCCAGACGGCTCAGTCTCAAAATGAGTGGATTGCAGTAGCAAGCGAGTGGCAGAAAGCGGTTGGGCTCATGAGAGCAGTGCCGTCAACTAGCCCGAACTATCAAAAGGCTCAGCAAAAAGCGGCAGAGTATCAGGCTAATCTGATTGTTGCCAACCGCAGGGCTGCAGCAGCGCCTTAAGAGTTTTGAGTTTCGAGTTTTGAGTTGAATACTCGATGTGTAAAAAGTCAAAAGTCAAAAGTTAAAAGTTAAAAATCTTGTTTTTACTGAAACCTTTCTTACTTTTGACTTTTTTCAACTTTACTAAACTGAACTTCCCCCCGGCAAAAAAATTGAAACTGTCTCAATGTCCGACTTCGGGGCATTTTTGAGTAGCCTCAGATGGGTACAATCAATGAAACCTTGATGTGGCGGTGGTTTCGGTCGATCGTTTGTCTATTTCCAGATGGGCGGCGATCGGCGTATTGATGACAAGCCGACCGTGGGTACAGACAATAGAGCCAAAAGCAGAAATTCGCTTACTGTGCAAGGGTTTCATACTTTTAAACTTCCCCTTGTGACGAGAAGTTCAGCTTAAAACATATCAGCCGGATCGGCTGCTTGCAGCTTGCGAGTGGCAATGGCTCCCGAAATAGTGCACATAATCACGTTCAAGATTAATACTGCAACCGCTCGAATCAGCGTCATGTACAGGGGTAAATTTGTGGCTTTGCGAGTTAAAGAATAGAGTCCGAAAGAGACTCCTACTCCGCCGGGCAAAAAACCGAGGAAGGAAAGAATTAGAGCTTCTTCAAAAACGATGCCGAGTAAATAAACATGGCGGTAGCCCATCGCTTTGAAAGTAGCGTATTCTCCGATGTGGTCGCTGACATCGGTTGAGAGAATTTGATAAACAATAATGACACCAACTACAAAACCCATCGCTACGCCTAAATTAAACACAAAGCCGATCGCAGTATTCTTAGCCCAATAGTTTTTCTCAAAATCGATAAATTCTTGTTTGGTTAGTACCTTGACATCCGGCGGTAAATATGCTTTCAAAACTTGTTGAACTTCCACGGGGTCAGCACCCGGTTGCAGTTGAATTAATCCGGCATTAACACTCGCGGCGTTTTGTCTGGGAAACAGGCGCAGGTAATTTTGATCGCTAGTCATCAAAATACCGTCGGCGGCAAAAGATGCTCCAACTGTAAATAAACCGCTGACGTTAATCGTGCGTCGCTCTACCTCAGCTTTAACGGATTTGCCTCCAGCGATTTGGGCGATCGTCTCTTGGTAATCTCCCCTAGAAGCTCGATCGAACAACACAGTATCCGGCAATTTGATCGCGCTCAAATTTTGGTTGACTTCGGGAAGCGCAAATGCAGGGCGATTCGGATTGAAACCGACCACCATCAGCGACGTTTCGCGCCGAGTTTCGGGATTTTTCCAGTTAGCTATTTTCACGTAAACCGGCTCGGCTGATTTCACACCAGGTACGTTCATTGCTTGATACAATCTGCGTCGCGGGAAGGAAGACAAATTTATCAAATTTCGCGCTTGGGGATGAATCAAAACTAAGTCTGTTTGCAAGGTTTCGTGCAGCCGCGTATTGCTGGTGTAGAGGGCATTTTGGAAGCCTAACTGCATGAACATCAAAACGTCAGCAAAGGCAATTCCTGCTACTGCAACGAGCATTCGCCCTTTGTCGTGACTCAGTTGCAGCCATCCGATGGGAGTTCTGCGTCTTAACTGTTGTAAGGGTTTTATTAGTCTAATCATAGGATTTTAGATTTTAGATTTTGGATTTTGGATTGAAGAAAGCGACCTTGCGGTTTAAGTCTTCTTAATCTTTAATTTCCCCGATTTTAGATTTTAGATTTTGGATTTTGAATTGAAGAAAGCGACCCTGCGGTTTAAGTCTTCTTAATTTTTAATTTCCCCGATCGCCACTTTGACTTGTAAATTGGTTAATCCCGCTACTTTCTGGCTGGAAGCTCGATCTAAGCGCACTTTTACTTCCACAATTCGACCATCAATATTCGCAGAAGGATCGGTGTTAACAATGTTTTGCCGCTGCACTTGCAAACCAATATGTTCGACAGTTCCCCGCAATTCCCCACTCAAAGCATCGCTAGTAATTTTGGCGGTTTGTCCGAGGCGTACTTTTTCCACATCGGTTTCGTAGATTTCCGCAACAGCTAGCATCTCGCGAGTTTGTCCGAGTTCGACAATGCCGTCGTTTCCCACCCTTTCCCCCGGATGCGTGTGAATTTTCAGGACTTGGGCATCTCTGGGAGCACGGATGTAAGCTAGATCCAGATTGGCTTTGGCGCCTTTGGCTGCTGAAGCGGCGGAACTGACTTCGGCGGCGGCTGCTGCTATGTCAACGGGGCGTACTTCGGCGATGCGATCGAGATTTGCCGCGGCTTCATTAATCTGCTGTTGTCGAGATTCCTCAATTTGGCTGAGTTTGGCTTGGGCTTCGTTAATTTGTTGTTGGCGGGATTGCTGAATTTGGTTGAGTTTGGCTTGGGCTTCGTTAATTTGTTGTTGGCGGGATTGGCGAATTTGATTGAGTTTTGCCTTTCCTTCGTTGAGTTGCTGTTGGGCTGTTTCGGCGGCGAGGCTTTTGCTGTCGCTAGTTGAGGCAGAAATCGCTCCCTGTTCGTACAGTTGGGAGTAGCGCCGATCCTCGCTTTGGGCGTTGCGGAGTTCGGCTTGTAGGCGGGCAATTGCGGCTTTTTGAGTTTGAATTTCTCCTTGCTGTTCGGCCCTCAAGCGGGCAATTGTGGCTTGTTGTGCTGCGATTTCGGTGCTGCGATCGATTTCTAGACGCGCAACGATCGCCTGTTGCGCTGCGATTTCGTTGCTGCGATCGGCGGATAAACGGCTAATAAGTACCTCAACAAAATTAATTACACAAATCAACTAATATGATATACTGAAAATATCAAGTTGTATTCAAAAAAA
>NZ_JAUBRJ010000191.1:0-1105 GCF_036701805.1 Microcoleus sp. N3A4 | reverse complement strand
AGAGAACAGCTAAGGCACTCCGAACCTCGAAGCCGAGTTACGACGGCTCCAATATTGGCAATATTCATTGAACCATTGAAATCAGCGTCGCCATGCCAACCACAAGCCTTGTTTGCACACTTAAATCGCTTCTGGCTTCTGACTCCCAAATGGTTGCACTGATGGCAAGTCTGCGACGTGTAAGCGGGTGGCACTGCAACAACTTCAACGCCGTACTTGATGCCTTTATATTCCAGAAAATAACGCAACTGGTAGAACGCCCAACTGTTAGACCGTCTTCGTTCTGTCAAAGAGCGTCGCTGCTGGTTGGTACGTTCTCGAATGCCCGTCAAGTCCTCAATGGCAATAATCGTGGCCGACGCCAAGGCATCCAAAACAATGTGTTTGCTGATGTTATGGTTCAGCCAGGCTTGATAGCGTCTTTCTTTCCCCGACAGCCGTTGCAGCAATCCCCGGCATCTTCTGCGAGAACTGCGTGTGCCTTTCGAGGCTTGGCGCTGAATAGACTCTCTTGCTTTGGCGTATTTGTCTCTAACCTTCTCAATGGGTTTGCCGTCCCATTTCTCCCCCTTGCTCGTTACTGCAATGTCTCTGCGTCCAAAGTCAACGCCAATCACGTTGTCCGATTTAATCGGTTCTGGCGTTTCGTCTTTGAGTTGGATGTGGATGTAGTATTGCCCGTCTCTGTGCTTGCACAATTGAGCCGAGGTTGGCGCTCTACCTTTGAGTTTACCTTGCTGATAGTTGCCAAGGCTCAACTTAATGCGCTCACGGCAACCCAACAGGGTCAGGCTGACCGTCCAATCCTTTTCTCGAAACGAAAAGATGCGGGCATCATAATCTGCACTCGTTGGACGGAAAGTCTTGACGGGCTTCCTTTTGAGCTTGGCAGTCTTACGATTAGCTCCAACCCTAGCGCATACCCTAACCGCTTGATTGGCGCTCAATCCAAACTGTTCTCGCAATGTTTGATACACCAAACTTTGAATCGTGGTTTTGCTTGTCACCGATGGTTTGACAGTCTCATTGGTGTAGTTGCAACTATCCGCAAACGAGGCAAGCAAAGCATCGATTTTAGCGCTTTGCTCAAGTGTCGGTTGAAGTT
>NZ_JAUBRJ010000130.1:0-9910 GCF_036701805.1 Microcoleus sp. N3A4 | reverse complement strand
CTTTATATATACGTCTAAAGAGGGCTAAAGCCCAATTACGTACCTATTTCTAGGATGACAATTAATCCACCCTGCTTATTAAGGGGGGCTAGGGGGGATCGAGATTTAATAGTCAAACAGCAGTCTGTGATTGGGTTTGACGTTAAGTTGACACTAATGGGCACTGCCGTCTCCTGGCTGTGGATAATATTAATTCCGATGCTACCGGAGTTGATATAAATCGCCCGATCGCATAAATCGCCCGATCGGATAAATTGCCCGATCGGATAAATTGCCCGATCGGATAAATTGCCCGATCGGATAAATCGCCCGATCGCATAAATCGCCCGATCAGATAAATTGCCCGATCGGATAAATTGCCCGATCGCATAAATCGCCCGATCGCATAAATCGCCCGATCGGATAAATTGCCCGATCGGATCAATTGCCCGATCGGATAAATCGCCCGATCGGATAAATTGCCCGATCGGATAAATTGCCCGATCGGATAAATTGCCCGATCGGATCAATTGCCCGATCGGATCAATTGTCGGTATTGATTCGATCGCCCGGTGTGGATGAGAGTCGATCGCCGCGGCTAAATTTGGGTTCTCACCCAAGATCGAAAGGCTTTCATGGCGACGTTTCTGCCTGCTGTTTTGCTTTGTTCTAAATACTGGGGGATGAGATGGGTGATTGGGAAGTTGGGAAACTGGAGACTGCGATCGGACTGTATGTATTTTCCATTTTGCAATACGCTGATTTGCAGGTTGCGGCCGTTGTAGCGCCACAATTCGGGCACTCCTAATGCTTCGTAGTTGTTAAACTGAGTGCGGGAGGTGAGGTCGATTTCTATGGCTAAATCGGGAGGTGGGTCTGTTTCTAAGTCGATGCGGTTTTTGCCTCTGACTGCGGCTTCGTTTTGGATGTAGAAACAGGTATCTGGTTCTACTCCTTGAGCCATTTTTTGATTTTTAAATGTCGTGGAGCCCAGAGACCAAAATTCAATACCAAGTTCTTCGAGTAGTGCTTCGACTAAGTTACCAATCAGGACTTTACCTATTTCGTGTTCGGGTAGGGGAACCATGATTTCTAATGTTCCTTTGCTGTATGAAAGTCGGGATGCGCGACTTTCTCCCAATTCTGTTAATAGGGTTTCAAACATCGGCCAGGTTATGTCTTTGAGTAATAGTTGATTTCCTGGCTGGATGATTATTTGTTTTAGTTCTAGCTGCATATTTTGACATTTTTAATTAGATTTGAAATATAAAATAATTTAAGTTAATATATTTTAGCAATTCTGAACTTATGCGGAATTGCTGTTAGAGATTCAGATTAAATTTATTGAAAACTATCATGGACACCCAGTTACTGGCAATCGTTTCCATCAGCACTTCTCATTGCTCCTAAAATGGTTTCAACAATTACACACTTTTTCGCTGAACTTTGAGCATCCTTAATATTTAGGGTTACTTGCTTTGGAGTGAAGTCAGATGGATTGTCTGTACACTCAAAGTTTTGTTCCTTAACTAGACATCCTTGACGGTTAAAGATGGCTTTATACACGCCGCTAACTTGCTCAAAAGGTTTGGTGTTATTGGTGGTATCTAGCACGATGGACTGTTCAAGCTTAATCCACGTATTTTCTGATGCGGTATTTATGGGTGCTTCCGTAAATTTACTAAAATCGGTAACATCGGCGCGGTGCAGTGCTACCTCAACAAAGTCACCTTGTTGTTTAAAACTAGCTTGCCAAGAAACTTTATCGCGCTTGGCATTACTTTGGGCTAGCTGCATGACAGCCGAAACGCGACCTATGGAGGTGCGAAGGCGTTGATTATTGATGAATGCCAGCCAACCGGGAGCGGCGATCGAGCTTAATATACCTACGATCAACGCTATCACCAGCACTTCGAGAAGGGTGAAGCCTTTATCGCCCTTTGTGGAGCGAGTATTTTTGTAATTGGGGTTTACTTTTGTTGCAGAAATCTGCAAAACTTTTAATAATATGGGGGTTTTCATTTTACTCTCCTGTTTTTATTCGCTGCTGGCGCGATTCGGAAATCAGTTTTAGACATCAGTTATTGTCCTCGCGCACCGAGACCTTGTACTTGCACACTTGCTGTTGGGAAAAATGCCGATCTGCTGGTTTTGAACTCAGCATCGTTGGGTTGAAGGCGGCGCAGGCTGTTTCCTCTGATCGTAACTCTAGCTATGTTTTTAGATGTATCTACACAAGCGTAAAAGCTATTTACGGTGTCCGGCGGCGCGGGGGGTATTCTTAGCGTTGTTTCTGGGACTGCTGTTGGCGTAACTCCTGTTGTATCGGTAGGATTGCCAAGAGCTTTCTGGCATTCTGCTATGTCAATTGGTGTTGGCCCTGGGCTGTGGTCGATGTAATTAACCAATACTTGAGGATTGATAAATTTATCGGCTCCCATCGTCACTTTTTCTGTGGGCTTACTAATGTCAAATTGTGTATTAAAAGCTTGATCTGGTGCTGCGGATTCTTTTGGATCAACTGTGTAATAAGGATTGGCCGGATCGGCTGAACTGGGATTTTTCACTCCATCCCTAATTTCATAGCGAGCAATACGGGTAGGACAAGTGCCTCCTGAAGGCTGACACCACGTATTTTCCTGGTCTTTAAACTGATAGTAAGCCACTAATGATAGTACGTAAGTATCGTTGCACTCACCTGTTTTACCCGGTAGTGCAGCGGGGTCACAATTACTTGGTTTAGGAGTCAAGGTTGCATTAACAGGAACAGCATTTTTAATCTGCTGCCGTTTCCAGAATACTAGAATTGGAGTTTGAGTTGCGTTTGGGGGAGGGATGAAACTTCCCGCTAGAAGTGCAGGGATGCCTGTAGGGGTAGTAGTGGTAGTGCTGGTAGTAGTGGGATTATTATCGTAAATATAAATAGCTTGACTCAAATCTTGGGAGATGAAATCAACTGCCGCCTGAATGTCTTGCTCGGTATTTGACTTGACTTGTTCCCTCCTGTCGGTATTCAGCATATCGACTACAAAACCGAGCATCGGCGTAATGATTAAAAATGCCATAATTGCTCCGACTAATAGCTCAACCAGAGTCATGCCCTTTTCTGTTTGAGCTGGCCCTGAGCGGTTTCGCTGGTGCTGACTTTTGAGAAGCAACCTGAGTAAAGTTTTCATTTTGACTTTTTCCTTTGTCAAATGGGGGGAGCGATTTTAAATCTAACAACGCGAACTTTGATTATTACTAACAGCCATTGGTACGAGCGCACAACGATCGATACGCGGACGCACCTCCTGCTGTAGTTGGGGGAATTTGTGTTTTCATTACCACCAAAGGCGCTTTAGGGTCGCCAAGAGCCGAATTAGCTACGGATTGCTGTTCCTTTTTCATCGTACCCGTAGAAGAAAAAGCATCGCCCCGGTAAACTCGCACAGTCAGCTCATAGCCTGTTGTGGTCGGATCGGTCGGGTTAGCTGGATTTCGCCAAGCACCCTGAATAAGAAAGTCTTTGTTGGTAGTGCAACCTGCTATTTGATCCAAGTCAACGCAGTACAAACCACTGGGCCCTGTAGGAGCAGGAGCAGAATCAGGAGGAGCCGACGTATCTTTGTTGTCATTTGAAGGTTTAATCGCCCCTGTCCTGAGAGCGTCTATGTAAGTTCTCGCCGCCTGCGTGGCGAGTTCCATCCGCCGCGCTTGTACGCGAGTCGCTACTGAGAAAGCCATCACGGGGGCGATCGCAATCATCAGCACCGAAACTACAATCATCGCTACCAATGACTCGATGATCGTGTAGCCACCATCTCGTGACTGGGATAAATTTTGCTGTTGTTGTCGCTTAGTCATAAATAGGACTCCAGTAATTGCGCGGCGGAAAGTTAGGCAGGAGGAGGACATACACTTGGTTTGAAAGTACCAGTCACAGCGGGCGTGCCGTCGGCTGCAAGTTCAGCACACATTAAAGTTTGTACCCACTTGTCATCGCGACCAACTTCCCGGAAATACTCGGCCGGCTCAGTCTTTCTGGGAGGAGTAGTGAACCTTTGGGTAAACAAGTCAGGTGGCTGAGATAGCTGGCCTACATCGAAACCCCAATCCCGTTTTGGCGGGGTGAAGTATGGAATCGTAGCACCTTGTATGTTGTATCTAGTTATTGAAAGTTGAGAATTTTCATTTGGCACATCATTTGCAATAGGAGTAGGCTGATCAGCAGGATTAGGCGATAGGGCGAATAGAGTTGCGAGCCGATCGGGCGAATTTGCCGGGAAGCCCGCAGGCAAAATTGGCTGATAGGGTGCGGTACTAAAGGCGCTGCGGTTTTGCTGGACGAAAGACCCTCGGATAGTAGCATTTGTAGTGTTTGAACCATCACTCCAAATCTCTAAGAATCGCGGTAAGTTTTGCAAACCGCCGTTAAAGTCACCCGACTCATTGTTTAGCGCCCTCGAAGGAGTGTCGCCTGCTCCAACGATCAGATTGAAAGTAGTACCAGCCGCTAGAGCATGGGAGACCCACCCTGTACCTTGTGCAGCAGAGTCGGGGTATTTTGGCTGGCCTATGGGTACTTCTACTACACCCGTTATCTGCGGGTATGGCATCAATAGCGGCTGTGACCCGGTGTACGCTGCTGGTAATGGATTTGTGCTGCTGCTTGCTGCGAGGGTTGGTAGAGGTACTTTGCTGCCGTCTATACTGGCTGGAGGAACAGCCTTGTTGACCACATACAGAGGATTGCTCTGATGGTTTCTGTAAACCGCGTTACCCGCCCCATCATTCCCTAGAAACCACAGAGCGTTATTTCCTGGACGCCCGACACCACCTGGTGTGATAGTTCCTGTAGAAGTAATCGCCAAAGCCTGTGGATTCCCGGGGGTTAGCAACTGGGTGGGATTAGACGGGTCTCTCTCAAAAGCCACGCGGCGGGGGAATCGCTGCAATGCCGGAACCGGGGGAGCGACAGTCGATCCAGCTTGAAAAGATGGATTAGCGGGGTCAGGTGGCACATACGTGGTACCCGCCGCGAGTGCGGTCCGCTGTGATCCCGGTGTCAGATCGACAAACCAGTCGGCATCCGTACACTCAGAAACCGGCAGTTTTGTGCAAACTTCCATGACATACTCTGGCAAAGTCCCCCGCCGCTGGACGGGGGTGGCAAAGTTGTTGAAGTAGGAACTCGACAGCGGGGGATTCGGTTGAACCACGTAGGTAGCGTCTGTCAGCACCCCGGACGCACCTGGGTTAGCTAAATTGCCGTCGTCTGAAAACGCCCCGCTGGAAAGTCCGTTAGTCACAAAGTTGTTGTTGTAAAATCCTTGCTGTCTGCGAGGCAATACAGCAGCAGCGCCCGCATTATTTCTCAGGTCAAAATCTCCCTCGTTGCGGAAGCCAAAACGGTAATTTTGGGATAGGAGAGTGACTGCATCTGCTAGTACAGTTGCCTGACGCCAATTGTCACCCCCACAACCCGTAAGTCGGGGGTCGCCCTTGCGACAAGCAAAGCTACTATTAAGCCCGCCCCTAGTTCCGTAAAAATCATTTGCCGTCCAATCAGTCGGCAGTGGCGTGTTGAACTCTTCCCCCCCGCTGTGAAGATTAAACTCTCCTTTGATATAAACCGGCAAATTAGAAACTAAAATCAAGCCTTTTTGCTTGACCAAATCTGTCACGCTGCCCACGTCCGGGCTCGTGCCGCGGAATAGTTCCTTACCGTTAATTAAGACTATGCCGTTGGGTTTGCGGGTAGGATCGAGCAGAGAGTCCGAGGGGCTGACTCTTTTGCTAGTCTTTTCATCGCCTGTCCGATCGCTGCGATCGGGCAGCGCGTCATCTCGGCTTGCATAAATTATCCCGCTGTTTGGCAGCAAATACTCTGGACTTGGCCCAGTATCTGTATATTTTTGACCGATCTCTGTCTGTCGAAGTTTATCTAAGTCAATCTGAGTGGCGCGAATTTCTAGCGGTTGCCGTTCTTCTAGGGGCTGATTGTAATTTCCTGTTAATTTTGCTGCTTCGGGGTCTGGAGCAAGAGGACTGCTCAGTGTAAAAGCTTCATTCACCTTGGTATTTGGATCGTCGCGATCGACTGCCTTGATTTCTCTGCCATTCAAAAATGCTATTTCTTGAATTGCCCCGTTAGGAATCAGTGCCTCATCGGGAGTGGCACCACCTAGAATGTCGATTGCACAAAGCGTTGAGTCAATAGCAGCTTTTTGTGCCAAAGTGCGCTTATTGTCTTCCACTTGGAGAGCCGATCGCAAAGGGCCGTTGGCAAAGCGACCGTCGGGGAAGACTAAGTTGGCTTGATTATTTAAAACTTCATTGCCCCCGCTCAACAAGCCGTTAGCCCCAGCAGTGGAAGCACCCGTTGGTCTGGCTGTTGGGGCGGCGTAGGTGATGCCGTTGTTAGAGCCGATGACTTTTGGCTGCGCTCCTCCAAGTGCAGGTAGCCCTAGCCCTGCTAATACCCCTGGTGACTGTGCTCCCTGTCCGCTGACATTGGCTAGCCCCTCGATATTGAGGGCTGTCAAAGCGCTGCTGGGGTCGTAATAGCTACTGACACAGGCGATCGGCTCTTGGACGGGTTGATCGGGTGCAACAATGTCGTCAGCCTTGTAACCTTGTTGTGCATAGTGATAAACTGCCGATGCCCGCATCCGCAAATCACCTTTGGCATATTGGGGATTCTTGCCGGGAACCTCAACGACCGGAGATGTGGCAGTAGCGACTACTGCGGGCGGCAGATTTGAGCCATCTGCCTGCCATGTAAAGTCAACCCAATTTAACTCACGAGAGCTGCCTGCTGCTGCATTATTGTTATAAACTTTAGACCCCGGTCCGAGCGGCGACATCGGCATCGTATCGGGCCAAACCACTGGGAACTCCTGTATACCCGGAATTGCTGGGTCGTCGTAAGTATTTGCCTGAATGAAGGCGTCATTGATTGTTGGAGGTGCTTCTTTTCTATTACCAGCAGCATCAAGCCATACAGGCGGTGGGAGGAAGGAATTTTTGCGATCGTAAACTCCTGCACTGGTGATGACGCGCAAACCGCCAATGCCATCGACTGCTGTTTTAGGTATTTGGGCTGCTGATGCTTCCCAGAAACCGTCTCTTAGATCGTCTGCTGTCTTTTCTCCTAAACCGTTGCCTCGGTCTATCGCCCCCACGTCAGCGAGCTTTGTGATCTGCGAAGCACGGGTGCGAGTTGTGTCTGTTGCGTCGGTATTCCACTTTCCAGCGAATGTTTGCTCTGTGCTGACTAATTCACTTTTAGTGCTGTCCCACCACTTATTAGGCAAGCTGTTGCCTACTACCACGCGATCGCCCAGGTATGCTTCTTCTTCGATCGGCTTGTTTGGATCGATCTTTGTTGCTTCTAGCTGGTTGAGATTGAGACTTAGTTTAGTGTTGGCATCAGTCGGAAGGTTCCATTTGTCGATCGGTCGCAGATTCTCTCCGCTACCTAGAATGGGCGAGGCTCCTGTTGGTGCTGCTGGTGCTGGTGGTAGCGGATCGAAGCCCTCAATTCCGTTTCCTTCAAATGGCACTTCTGCAAAGGGAATTTTTCGGGTTGTGAGTTTAAAATAATTTTCTAGTGCTTGCTCGCGGCTCTGAGTAGTCGGTCTCTTCTGGACTGATAATGGGTCATCAGTTTCGGGTTTATTTCTCGACTGCCACCCCACTAGCAAACTGATGCGCTCCTGAAACGCTGCGTTGTTGTAAAGTACGTCTAAAGCTGTATTTGTAACAGATTGACCGCTTTTTTTAGGGGACGATGCCGTGCTAATTTTTTGATCTGTTATTGGAGCGGGCTTTTTAAACAGGTGTACTTGAACTGTATTAGAAGCAAACTTATCACCAGAACCGCCATTTACTACATTTCCACCGACAAGTATTTTGCTATTTTCTTGTTCGTAAAAACAAGAGTCCGGGCTGCTAACTTGATATAATTTTAAATTGTCATCACCGCCCAACCCCGTCACAAGAAGATTACTATTTGTAATCATTCGCCCGTTGATATTTAACGGAGGCCCGGGAGATATTTCTAAGTCGTCTTCGTACACAACTGCGTTGTTGCTGAGGGGAATGCGACTTTGGTCTTGCTGGTATTCCAGAGCAGATATGCTGCTAGTGCCTGTGAATTCTTTATAATTACCACCCAAACTGCTAGCTTCCGAGGCTGTAATCGGTACATTAACCGTGTAGACAAAGAAACTTTTTAACAGTCGGCCGTTAATACTGTACCAACCGGAATCCCCAACCAAGCTAGCGATATTACCTGCCGCCGCCTCACATCCTTTTTTCAGTACCCCCAGCGACATCGGTGGGGTTCTTGCTTCCAGTGGCTTTCTTGCCCTCTCGAACTCGCCTGCATTAGCACCTGATGTAATGCGTGGGGGGCTGCGGAAGAATATCCCGTAGAGGGTAAAAGTGTCATACTTGCCATCATTATTCGTATCGACGGGATATCTCCAAGCAGTATTTATTGATTCGTTTTTTTCGAGATTAAAGCCTGCATCGGTAACTTTAAGGTCGGGAGATATGGCTGGATTAGAGTCCAGGTTAGCTTTAAGTTTTAGGCGTACCTCATCCCCAAAAGTATAATTATCAGGCTGTGGAGGTGTACTTGCTTTACCGTCAGAGGATATTATCCGGTACATTTCACTGTCGGATGGAGTCGCCGTCGGCCTTTGCGGGTCTTCCCGCAGCATAAACTGAATTTTTGCTTTTGCCCGATCGAGCGCGGGAGTCGCGGCCGCCAGCACCTGCTGGTTCACGCGCACGTTGCGAGCAGTATTCGCCCGATCGAACGATCGCAGCGTAATCGCCACAGTCAACAAGATCACTACCAGCAACACCATCGTCACCGTCGGCAACACAAACCCCGCCACGGGCAGATTTGCTCTGCGGCCCATAGCCATGAGCGATCGTAGCATTGCTCTCATCAGCCGCTTCGCGCCCGATCGAGTCACACCGAGAACCCGCCGCAGCAGCAATACGATAACTTTGGATAATTTGCTCTTAAACATTGACGCCTTCCTGAATAATTTCAGAGATGGTATTGCAGGTAGTTACTGCTTGACAGTACAATCCCATCTTTATATTGTTCCCATTTTCCGCAACTTGCATATCAGCCTCTTGCACAAATTTCAATCTGTACTTTGGCTGAAAAATAAAACCCACAAACCCGCAACCAACCTCACCGCCGACAATATATTTTTCAGCGAAAGATTTGCAGGGCAAAGATTAGAGCTCGGGAACTCCACTCTAGTCTAGTTCGATCGAGATGTCAGTGCCCAGCGGCAAAGTCAATCGATTTTAGATTTTAGATTTTAGATTTTAGATTGACCCCACGGATAAATGCGGGGGCTTGAGGATTTTAGATTTTAGATTTTAGATTGATTCCACGGATAAATCACGTGGCGGGTACCATCAAGAAATTCTTGGTCATGGAAAGTGCTGTTTTTGTAACGTGCGAGCCTCCCCAGCTACCCTTAAGAACGGCTACCATTTACATAAGAGTCGATCGCTGACCCCTAATGATAGAAATCCTGTTTGCTAGAACCTTAATTTCTCGTTTTCTCTTCTTAATAAGTAGATGAGTAGATGAGTGGAAAAATATATATAGCGGTTCTCAAAAAAGTGAGGTATGCCCTATGCCCTATGCCCTATGCCCTATGCCCTATGCCCAGTCGTACCTCATCTTTCTGAGAAAGGCTATACACCATATCCCCGGTTTATGAAGCAGTAGGGACTCAGGCTCAGCCCGCAGGTGTCAACTTCAGCCTGAAACCCCTGATAAGTTTCGTTTTTACCTAAGTCCAGATCCCCCTAAATCCCCCTAAATAAGCAGAGTGGTTTTATTGTGGGGAGAAGAAATCTGAAACGACAGAAAGCACCGCTCAAAGCTCGCGTCTGGGACGCAAGTGTT
>NZ_JAUBRJ010000129.1:0-9962 GCF_036701805.1 Microcoleus sp. N3A4 | reverse complement strand
TGGTTATTGGTTATTGGTTATTGGTTATTGGTTATTGGTTATTGGTTATTGGTTATTGGTTATTGGTTATTGGTTATACAGTAGTCATCGTAGGGGGCGCATTGCGAACCTTAGCTATTCCAGGGCTAATCTCTGCAATTGCTTTTTTGCGGAGCGTTGTGTTCGCAATGTATAGTGTTTAGACTCGCGCCAAATGTGAAGGATCTAACGAATAATGAAACATCGCTCATTATCCGTCAGACGTTAACACTATTTTCGAGATTTGTAAAAGCGCACGAACAGTTTTTCCAGTTCAATCCAGACAAACATCAGGGCGCTGAAACCGAAGCAAATCATCAATTCAAAAGGCGACAAATAGTGAGTTCCAAAAAAATCTCTCAGCGGCGGAACGTAAATCAGCATCAATTGCAAAGCAGTAGTAACAATCACAGATCCCCACACGAAAACATTAGTGAAGGGATTTAACTCCATAGTTAGTTGAGTGTTAGACCGAATTGCGATCGCGTGACCCATTTGCGCCAAACACAGAGTTGTAAACACCATTGTTTTCCAAGCATCTCGATCTCCGACATGGTTGGGGTTTGTGGTATATCCGTAAGCCCAGGACATCATCGCGATCGTCAAAATTGCAAAAATAATCCCGATCCGAATCATGTAAGAACCCAAACCCCGCGCAAAAATACTTTCTCGCGGGCTGAAAGGAGGCTTTCTCATCACGTTCGGTTCCGCAGGTTCGACGGCCAAGGCCAAAGCGGGAACGCCATCTGTTACTAAGTTCATCCACAAAATTTGCAGCGGCGTCAGCGGGACTCCTCCCAAACCCATTAAAGGTGCAGCGGCAATTGTCAAAACTTCGCCGATGTTGCTGCCCAAAATGTATTTAATAAAGCGGCGAATGTTGGTATAAACCACTCGCCCTTCTTCAGCCGCGGCGACAATAGTTGCGAAGTTGTCGTCGAGGAGCACCATATCGCTTGCTTCTTTGCTGACATCGGTGCCGGTAATCCCCATTGCGATGCCGATATCGGCTTGTTTCAAGGCGGGGGCGTCGTTAACGCCGTCGCCGGTCATCGCGACAAATTTGCCCCAACTTTGCAAAGCTTGGACAATCCGCAATTTGTGTTCTGGGGAAACGCGGGCGTAAACGCTAACCTGTTCGACTTGCTGTTTGAGTTCTTCTTGGCTGAGTTTTTCTAATTCTTGACCGGTGAGAACTCGATCGCCCTCTGTTGCAATACCTAAATCGTAGGCGATCGCCTTTGCTGTCAACTGGTGGTCCCCTGTAATCATCACCACCCGAATGCCTGCATCGCGGCACTTCACCACTGCTTCCCGCACTTCCGGGCGCGGGGCGTCCAGCATACTGACGAGTCCCAGCCAAATCATGTCTTGTTCGCTGGTTTCCTCAGAACCTTCGGGCGGCACGTTTTCCCAGAGTTTGTACGCAAACCCGAGGACTCGCAAACCGCCGCTTGCCATGTTGTTGTTTTCCACGAGAATGCGATCGCGCATTTCCTGAGTTAAAGGTTGTACTCGATCGCCGAGTATAATGCCTTTGCAGCGCTCCAAAGTCAACTCTGGAGAACCTTTGGTCAGCATCAAATAATTCGCCTGCTGTCCTTCTTCTGCGGGAAATCCCGAATGTCCCGATCTGCCGGGCACTTCGCAAATCACGCTCATCCGTTTGCGTTCGGAAGAAAAAGGAAATTCCGCTGTCCGCTGCAGCAATTGAGACTGTTTTTCCTTATAAATGCCTGCTTTTCCCGCTAAAGACAGCAGAGCTCCCTCCGTGGGGTCTCCCAAAATCTTCCATTCTTGCTCTTCGTGCTGCAATACTGCGTCGTTGCAAACTGCACAGGCAATTAATAAGGATTCGAGTTCTGGATATTCCTCTAAATTATTAATTTTGGTCGATGTATGGCGATCGGTAAAATCTCCGATCGGGGCATAGCCGTCGCCTCCTATGCCGACATTGCAGTCGCCCGTAGACACTAGCTGAACTACCATTTTATTTTGAGTCAGAGTACCTGTTTTGTCTGAACAAATGGTAGTTACCGAGCCCAAAGTTTCCACAGCAGGAAGTTTGCGAATCAGGGCGTTGCGTTTCACCATCCGCCTAGTTCCGAGTGCCAGAGTAACTGTCACGACTGCCGCGAGTCCTTCGGGAACCACAGCCACAGCCATGCTGAGAGAAACTTTTAACAGTTCTGGAAACCTACTGGTATCGAACCCGATGCCGCCGTTGTTGAAGGTAATCATCCCGCCGATGACGACAACTGCCACTAAGGCTAGGGCACCGGAGACTAGAACATTTCCCAACTGGCCCATCCGCTGCTGCAGGGGAGTCGGTTCGCTTTCTACTGACTGAAGCATGGCGGCAATTTTGCCCAATTCCGTTTGCATTGCGGTATTGGTGACGATCGCCTTTGCCCGTCCCTGAACAACTTCTGTGCCCTGAAAAATCAGGTTGAGCCGATCGCCCAAGGAAGCATCTTCTGAAAGTTCTAGATCGGCTTGCTTGGTAACTGCTAGAGCTTCTCCTGTCAAAGCAGATTCTCTGACTTGCAAGTTGGAAGCTTCGATCAAGCGTCCGTCTGCTGCTATTTTTACCCCAGCCTCCAATAGCATCACGTCTCCAGGTACGAGTTCCTTGGCTGCTATTTCCGAAGTTTTGCCGTCCCGCAGGACTCTGACTAGGGGGGAAGCGAGGTTTTTGAGAGCTGCGAGGGCTTTTTCAGCACTTTGCTCTTGGAAATAGCCGAGAATGCCGTTGAGTATGACGATCGCAAAAATGGCGATCGCATCTTTGGGAAAAGTATTCGACTGGATGTCCAAAAAAGCCGAAATCACGGCCACACCCATCAGCATCAACAACATGATGTTGGTGAACTGATCGACAAAAATCGACCACGGACTGCGGCCTCCGGTTTCTTCTAGTTCGTTGGGGCCGTATTGCTGCAAGCGTTCTGACACCTGTTGGCTGCTCAATCCAGCGTCTTTGTTGCTGCTTAGCTGCTTGAGAGTTTTGTCAATTGCTACGGTGTGCCAAGAAGAGGGAGAAGTTGAAGACATAAATTACGATCGAGCATGGGGCATAAAGGTGGTTGCGGCCGGACAGCTACAGCCGATCGATGTGGCTGATGGCAGTGAGAGAGTTTTTAGTTATAAGTTCTGAATAAAAAACTGTTTAACTTGGGACTCGTATTGGGCGGTTCGATGCCTTAAAGCAGGAAGCTTTCAACTTCACTGCGTTTCTAGCTCGATCGCGCCGTTTTTAGACCTACCGCTGATAGCACTTATCCACCTTACTACTAAAAATTAGCAATTCCTTCAGCTTTTACCCAACGGCTAACGGCTGAGTTTTGTGTTTAAATGCTGATATTTCGGGCTAAAGCTGTGGCTGTGGCGATCGGGCTGACTGTTTTTTGGGTTTTAGCTAGGCCGAATTCTGCCTGCATCTTGGATTGGGCAGAATTTTTGCTTTTTTTCCTATTCCCGGTGCCTTAGTTTTAGCAAAACTTTAATTTCCTTAATTTTTCTTAACAATTCCGTTTTCCTGGGGAAAGCCAACAGGGGCGATCGCTCTACGCGAGGGTTCGGGGCAGCCCCACCGCCACAGCACGGGCGACAGAATCAGACTTCTGGTTGCCAGCAGCAACCGCACATCTACCGCAGGGAGGAGATTTTCCCGCACTCGCCCAACCCCGATTTACCTTCTAACAAAGATAAGCTCCTGTAATAATTTGTAATAAACAAACGCGGGAGAGCATTGTATAAAGGTTATCAGAGGGTTGAAACGACAGGCTGCAGTTAATAAAAAGACTGATTAACAAGGTTTGTCGCATCTCATAAAAGGTGTAAAATTTTCTAAGGTTTGTTAAACGTCCGTTGCAATGTAACAATATTACAGGTAGCGGAAAGGGAGAGAACGAGCCGGCCAGCCCATTAGCTGGCGTCAACTTTCAACCCTTGCAGGTTTAAAAGCCTGAACAAATTTAACTTAACGGTTTTATACCGCAACCAAACTCAATTAACTCAAGTAGGAGAGTTCTTTCATGTTTGACGCATTTACAAAAGTGGTTTCCCAAGCAGACGCCCGCGGCGAATTTTTGGCCACAGGTCAATTGGATGCCCTGAGCAGCATGGTTTCAGAAGGCAACAAGCGGATTGACGCAGTTAACCGCATCACCAGCAACGCTTCCACAATCGTTGCCAACGCAGCTCGCTCTTTGTTTGCTGAGCAGCCCCAACTGATCGCTCCCGGCGGTAACGCTTACACCAGCCGCCGCATGGCAGCTTGCTTGCGCGACATGGAAATCATTTTGCGCTATGTCACCTACGCAACTTTCGCAGGTGATGCCAGCGTTCTCGACGATCGCTGCTTGAACGGCTTGCGCGAAACCTACCTGGCTCTGGGAACTCCCGGTGCTTCAGTGGCAGCAGGCGTCCAAAAAATGAAGGAAGCCGCGATCGCGATCGCCAACGACCCCAACGGAGTCACTCGTGGAGATTGCAGCTCGCTGATGTCTGAAATCGGTGGCTACTTCGACCGCGCAGCCAGTGCAGTCGGCTAAAAACAGCTAAGCGACAATTACTTGAGTGTAAAAAAAGCGATGGCTCGCCTTTTTACCAACCTTCTGTACCAAAACAACACAACATTAGGGAGAAAACAGAACAATGAAAACCCCGTTGACCGAAGCTGTAACAGCCGCCGATTCTCAAGGCCGTTTCCTCAGCAGCACCGAACTTCAAGTCGCCTTCGGCCGCTTCCGCCAAGCCTCTGCTGGCTTGGAAGCAGCCAAAGCTCTGACAGCTAACTCTCAGCGCTTGATCGACGGTGCAGCCCAAGCAGTGTACAACAAATTCCCGTACACCCAACAAATGCAAGGCAATAACTATGCTTCTACCCCAACAGGTAAAGCCAAGTGCGCCCGCGACATCGGCTACTACCTGCGTATGGTCACCTACTGCTTGGTTGCCGGCGGCACAGGCCCGATTGATGAGTACCTGATTGCAGGTATCGACGAAATCAACCGGACATTTGAACTGTCTCCTAGCTGGTACGTTGAAGCTCTCAAGTACATCAAAGCTAACCACGGCTTGAGTGGCGATGCTGCTACTGAAGCAACTTCTTACCTCGACTACGCAATCAACGCCCTGAGCTAGATTTGCGTGATGCCCGGAAATGTAAGCTGCTGTTAGCTTGAGCGTTAGCGGTTGTTTACAATTCCGGGCATCTGCGATCGAAGCCAAGTTTTCCAAATACATTTAAAAAGTTTGCAGTTTTAAAGCAAAAAGGGAGAAACACAGATGGCGGGATTAGGTGCAGCAGAGCGCTTGGGAATCAAAGCATTTGAAGAAGCCGGACGGGTAGAATTGCGCCCCCACTGGACTCAAGACGATGCCAAAGCAGTAATTCGCGCAGCTTACACTCAGGTTTTTGGCAACGAGTATTTAATGTCGAGCGAACGAGTTGCGAGTGCAGAATCTTTACTGTTGCAAGGACAAATTTCAGTTAAGGATTTTGTGCGGGCAATTGCTCAGTCGGAAACTTATCGGAAAAAGTTTTTTTACCCGAACTCGCAAACGCGGCTGATTGAACTCAACTACAAGCATTTGTTGGGCCGCGCTCCTTACGACGAGTCGGAAATTGCTTTCCACGTTGACTTGTACAATGCCGAAGGCTACGAAGCTGAAATCAATTCCTTCATCGACTCAGTTGAGTATCAAGAAAACTTTGGCGAAAGTATAGTGCCTTACTATCGCGGTTTCGCTACTCAAAGAGGTCAAAAAACCGTCGGTTTTAACCGGATGTTTCAATTGTACCGGGGCTATGCAAATAGCGATCGAGCACAAAACCAAACACAAGCGCGGTTAACCTGGGAAGTAGGTAGAAACATGGCTTCGCCTATCTACACCGCAGGTAGCGGACAAGCTCTTGCCGGCGTGTCGGGCGGCGATCGCGGACAACTTTACCGAGTCACCGCAATGCAAGGTTCTGCTAAGTTTTCGCCTCAAGTGCGGCGGACTACTACCGAATATCTCGTGCCTTACGAGCAACTTTCCACCCGGTTGCAGCAAATCAACAAACGGGGCGGCAAAGTGGTCAACATTACTGTTGCTTAAAACAAGCGATCGATTAGGAAAACAGTAATGTATCAGCTCTAAAGTTTGTAAAGACGTTTTCTTGAAAGCGTCTTTATAAAATTAGGAATTACGCAAAAAATCTTTCAATGCGCTATGTATGGGTAAGCTGCACAGTGCGGCGCACCCTACTAAAAAAAATGGCGCAATTTCCACAAATCTCAAGTACAACAAAGCTTAGAATTTACACTCATAAATTTAGGAGAAAATCTGGTGGCTATTACGACAGCAGCATCCAGACTGGGAACATCGGCACTGAGCGATGCGCCAAAGGTAGAATTGCGCCCGAACTACAGCAAAGATGACGTGCAAGTAGTAATTCGCGCTGTTTACCGTCAGTTGTTGGGCAACGATTATTTGATGAAATCCGAACGCCTGACAAGTGCTGAATCTCTGCTGCGAGATGGCAGTTTAACGGTGCGAGAATTTGTGCGCGCAGTGGCAAAATCGGAACTGTACAAAACTAAGTTTTTATACAGCAGCTTTCAAACTCGGACGATCGAACTTAACTACAAGCACTTGCTCGGCCGCGCTCCCTACGACGAATCTGAAGTAGTCTATCACTTAGATTTGTATCAAACAAAAGGGTACGACGCTGATATTGATTCCTTCATCGATTCAGTAGAGTATCAAGAAAGCTTTGGCGAGGATATTGTACCTTACTACCGGGGTTTTAACACTCAGCGGGGACAAAAAACCGTCGGTTTTACCCGGATGTTTCGCCTGTATAGGGGCTATGCAAACAGTGATAGCGCTCAACTAGAAGGCAACAACTCTCGCTTAGCCGTCGAACTCGGTAGCAACAGCGCCACCGCAGTAGTCGGCCCCTCCGGTGGCAGTGAAGGTTGGGCATACCGCCCTTCTGCGAGAAACGTGACTCCCGGCAGCGGCTTCGGTGGCGCGGCAGCTTACGGCAAGGAAGGAAGGCTGTTTCGCGTGGAAGTGTCTGGAATTCGCACGGGTGGCTATCCCAGCGTGCGCCGCAGCAGCAAGGCGTTTATCGTACCTGTTGAGGATTTGTCCTCGCAAATGCAGAAATTTCAGCGCCTGGGCGCGAAAATCGCCAGCATT
Organism: Microcoleus sp. N3A4; assembly: GCF_036701805.1. Taxonomy (NCBI): domain Bacteria; kingdom Bacillati; phylum Cyanobacteriota; class Cyanophyceae; order Oscillatoriales; family Microcoleaceae; genus Microcoleus; species Microcoleus sp. N3A4. The sequence goes on along the minus strand of NZ_JAUBRJ010000129.1, from coordinate 2,747 downwards.
ACTCCAATTTAGTTGTTGGTTATTGGTTATTGGTTATTGGAACCAACAAATAACAAATAACAACTAACAACTAACAACTGACTACTGACTAATTACCAATTACCAATTACCAAGAATCTTATGTTTGGTCAAATTGTAGCAGGAACAAGTGGCAATACAGCTTCCGCTGGTCGCTGTTTTAGGTATGAAGTTGTCGGCTTGCGCCAAAGCGATGATACAGAAAAAATCGATTATTCGATTCGATCGAGCGCGAGTACATTTATCACCGTGCCTTACAGTCGGATGAATCAAGAAATGCAGCGAATTACTCGCATGGGCGGCAAAATTGTCAGCATTCATCCTTTAAGCGCGATCGCAGAACCGTCACCTGAATCATCCCATGAATCATCGGGTGATAACTAATAGTTTGGTTGCAGGGGCGATGAAAATCGCTCCTTGTCAAGCTAGAAGGGGCAATTGAAATCGCTCCTTGTCAAATGAAGTCCGCCTGCGCGCACTAAGAGTTTCCCCAACCCGCGCAGGCGGGTTTTGTCTGTGTAGCAGCGATTTTAATCGCCGAATAACTAATAACTAATAACTAATGACTGTGGATTATTACGAATCCGACTCACCGCCGGCGGGTGTAACTGGCGGCGAGTCTTTAACAATTGAACAGGCGATCGCAAATTTGCACTCCCAAGATTACAGTCTCCGCTACTACGCTGCTTGGTGGGTCGGCCGATTTCGAGTCAAGGAACCGGCTGCTATTGCAGCTCTTATTGATGCCTTGGAAGAAGAGTCAGAACAAACAAAAATAGGCGATTATTCCCTATTGCGAAATGCGGCGCGGGCTCTGGGTAAATTGGGCGACAAACAAGCCTTACCAGCGCTGATTCGCTGTTTGGAATGCACGGATTATTACGTGCGGGAAGCGGCGGCACAAGCATTAGAAATGCTGGGCGATCGCGATTCTATCCCGCGGCTAATGGAATTCTTAGATGGGGGTGTAGCAGCAGCCGTGCGAGTGCCGGGAAAATCGCATCTACAGCAGCCTTATGATTCGGTAATTGAAGCTTTGGGTACGCTGCAAGCCACAGAAGCAATACCGCTAATTTCACCTTTTTTAGAACATTCTGTAGAGCGGGTGCAGTACGCTGCCGCACGGGCGATGTATCAGTTAACTGGCGAGCGGGTTTACGGAGAACGGTTGGTAACTGCTTTGAATGGGGATAATTTGCAGTTGAGGCGATCGGCTTTAATGGACTTGGGGGCGATCGGCTATTTGCCCGGAGCGCAAGCTATTTCTGAAACTTTAGCAGAAAATAGCATGAAATTGATTGCTCTCAAAGGAGTTTTGGAGCATCACCTCGATCGACAAGAATCACTATCTTTGTCAGATGATGCTATCCGTGTTATGGATTTAATGGATAGTTTACTTTAAAAAAAATTAGTCACAACTGAAATAGGATTGCTGTAGCGATTTTCAATTGTCTACCGTATATTCAGGAGACAGCACATTTCAGGACACAGCACATTTCAGGACACAGCAGTGCTGTGTCCCTACGGCATATATGTATTTTAGGCAGGACACAGCAGTGCTGTGTCCCTACGTATTTTGATGAGAATGTTGGTGGGTGAGATGGCAAAAAGGTCGATCGCGCGATCGACCCAACCTACAATTAAAATGGTCACGGTAAAGCTTACAAATAAATGGCATTAGAACTAATTCGCGCTGTCGAACAAGCAGATTCTTCCGAGGGCTTGTTAAACGCAGTCAAAGCACTCGCGGCGGCTTCCTCAAAACAAGCAATTCCTACATTAATTACAGTGCTCGGTTACAACAACCCAGGCGCCTCTGTTGCCGCCGTTGACGGACTGATTCAACTCGGAGAACCTGCGGTGCTGCCGCTGCTAGAACAGCTTGACGGCTACAATTACGGGGCGAGAGCTTGGGCTGTTCGGGCTTTGGCTGGAATTGGCGACCCCAGGGGTTTAGAGATTTTGCTGGATGCGGCGGCGAATGACTTTTCTTTGAGCGTGCGGCGGGCAGCGGCTAGGGGTTTGGGGACGATTGGCTGGGAACTGATGCCAACAGAACAAATTTTAAATGCTCAAATTCGCGCTGCGAAAACCCTGCTGCAAGCGTCCCAAGACCCGGAATGGGTGGTTCGCTACGCAGCAGTGGGGGGTTTGCAAGCTTTGACGGGTGCTGCGGCTGTTCAACCGGATTGGTTAGCGGAAGTTTCGGCCCAACTTCAGGAAATAGCCCAAAACGATGAAACTTTAGCAGTTAGAGCTCGCGCAGTGCTTGCTAAGAAAAAATTGTCACTTAGCTAGGGTTTGGGCGATCGTCTCTTCCAAGTCCCCTTGACTGAGAGTGGTTAATATAAAAACTTCTTGTACGGTTTTGCCCTGTCTGGCAATGATTTTAAATCCCCCGCGGATGGGTACTGACACTCTTAATGTCATGCGGGGGATGTGTCCTTTAACTTTGTTGATGACGCCCGGAGTGACGGTTTGAATGCCGATTTTTAGGGTGAGGCGCTCTAAAATTGGTATCAAACCTGGAAGGTGGGTAGAGTGATTCCAAACTAGGCGGCCTTTGGGTTGTGCGTTCATAAATTTTTAACCAAATTCAACATACCCAGTCTAAGCCACCCCTAGGTGGAACCAATTTTAAATTCCCTCAACTTACCAGAAAGTTGGGTCTAAAGCCCCGTCCTTATAGGACGGCTTTAATTACGAGAAGTGTGGAGACTTGTTAAGTA
>NZ_JAUBRJ010000128.1:0-10085 GCF_036701805.1 Microcoleus sp. N3A4 | reverse complement strand
TTTTTGCTTTCAGATCGTGGACGGTTGCATCAGAATAATATATTTGGATGATATAGAGTGCGAGCGTCTCGCTCGCGGCATAGGTCGTTCGCTATGGACGACGTGAGCGCTCGTAAAAAACGCTTTTTACCAAATATGGGATGCTCCCATATATTATTCCAATACAACCGGAAACGATATGACAAATTGAAAGCCACTCAACAATCTCAAATCTAAAATCAGAAATCGAAAACTGCATCGCGGTTTCACGGGCAGCCAACCCAAAATCTCAAATTAGCAATCTAAAATCTCAAATAGTTTTGTTAGCGGCGAACCACGCCAGTAAAACCTGTAGCTTTAAATTGCTTGAGCTTCAAAGGTGTTCGTTGATTGGCGGCAACCGAAATTCTGATCTGAAAATCGCTAACTCCCGGAGGTACTTCTTCTATAGAACCCAAGCGAGTCCGGTTTTGCATCACCGGATTTTCGTCGGCATCATAAATGCGGCCGAAAATATCAGCATTGACAACTGGTTTGCCGGTGCTATTTTCAGCTTTCCCAGTAATTAAAAAGCAGTTAGCTTCCATAGAACTGCCGCTCGTGACGGTTCCTTCTCCCATTTCTGCCGGACATTCGTGATAAGAAAGATCGGAAAGTTTAATCTGCGTCAGAGCCCAAGCCGGTGGAGTGAATACCAAACTAAAAATTCCGATCGCGCAAGTAGCAAAAAAAAGGCTGATAGCTCGAAATTTCATAAATTGCAGCACAAGTATATTTTAATTCTCAGCTTAGCGCGAATTCACGATCAAATTCCCAGTTATAGGAATTCTGAAAACTACAGCTACTTTTTTAAGCAATGGCATTAGTCTAGGCCTAAATGCTGTCGCAAGGCTTGGCGCATCACATCGACTGGGACGGATTCTTTGTTCAGCCAAATTTTTAAGGCTGCTGCTCCTTGTTGAACTAGCATTTCGAGTCCGTCAATAGCTCGCGCTCCCCGAAGCTGTGCTTCTTTGAGAAACTGCGTAGGATTAGGGGTGTAAATTAAATCGTAGACGATCGCACCTGCTGAAATTCGATCGATCGCACCAGTCGCAACCGGCGACTTTTCCCCCTGCGGATACATCCCCACAGGCGTCGTGTTCACCAGCAAATCTGCCTGCGAGATTAACATTGACAAATTATCCCAAGTATGCACCTGCAAATTCTGCACGGGCATCGGAGAATTGACCCAACTCTGCTGAAATTCCGCTAAATTTTGTTCGCTGCGGCCGACAACGTGAATCTCTGCACATCCCAATTGAGCGCATCCAGCCACAACAGCCCTCGCCGCCCCGCCATTCCCCAAAATTACCGCTACTTTCTGACTCCAATCGGAACCCCCCCTAGCCCCCCCTTGGTAAGGGGGGGGACAGGATTCAACAGCAGAAATCGCGTCTTTAGCCCCCCCTTGGTAAGGGGGGGTTGGGGGGGTTTGCAGCGGTGCGAGAAAGCCTTCAACGTCAGTATTTGTACCGCACCAACCTTTGTCAGTCAGGTATACGGTATTGACTGCGCCGATCGATCGGGCGATCGGGGAAACTTCCGACAGCAGTGGCAAGATTGCTTGTTTGTGCGGAATCGTGATGCTAAATCCCCGAACGCCGATCGCCGCAAATCCTGCAAGAGCAACCTTTAAATCCCCTGGTTTTACCGGAAATGGCAGGTAAACAAAATCGACTCCCAAGTGGGAAATAGCAGCATTGTGCATCGCCGGCGACAGAGAATGTTCGACGGGATGACCAATTACTCCCAACAGTTTAGTAGTGCCTTTAATCATTTTTGTTAGTTGACTGTTGACTGTTGACTGTTGACTGTTAACGGTTGACTGTTGACTGTTGACTGTTGACTGTTAACGGTTGACTGTTGACTGTTAACGGTTGACTGTTGACTGTTGACTGTTGACTGTTGACTGTTGACTGTTAACGGTTGAGTTTTGTTAGTTTTCATACCAACCAAATCTTGCTACAGTTGGGCCCTTATTCTTTAGTCGGCTAGGAGTGAACTTCGTTGGTTCAGAAGCGATTTCCATCGCCGAGTGACTGTAAACCGTCAACTCTCAACCCTCAACTGTTTCCCCAAACTCCTTGGCGTCAGCCAAAATCGGGTTGACATCAAACCAATAATCCTCGCCGTAACGGTATTCAAACACCCAGAGACTACGCAGTAAGATTTGGTATTTAGTTTCCCCACTCACTGTTTTGGTAGCGGATACTTGGCGCAGCAATTTCCACTCATCCGGTTCGATCGCCAAAGTAAGCTGGTGGCGGCGCTGGACGATCACATTTTCCAAAGTTTCCCGCGACAGAGGAGGGTCTTGTTTTTGCAGACAGCTATACAGCAGTTGCAGCAAATTGCGGACATGACCCCCGCTGACTCGACACAGGCGATCGAGAGTTTCCGCAGAGTCGAAAACTTTGCCAACCAAAGCATAGCGCTGCTGCGGGTGCACCGTCGGAAAAGCCCGCGCCAGAACCATCTGCCGCAGCAATTCCACACCCTCAGAGCACTCAGAACCGTCGCTCAACTGCACCGGCACCATCGGCAAAACCTTCGGATCTACCCCAAACCGATTGGTCAACTGGCCCAAATCGTTAGAGAAAATCAGCACCAAAGGAATTGTATACACGACGTGGCAATTTAGTCTTGCCAACTGTTCGCCGCGATCGACAAACAGATATTCCGGCTGAAGCCGCCCCGTCGGTTTCGCGCACAGGTGTATGCGATCGAGATTGTCGATAATTACCACAAGTCCCTGTTTTCCCTGGCGTTTCAGTTCTTGGTTAGCCGGTTCTAGCAACTCCTTATTCAGTGCATCTAAAATTACGTTAGTTCGCGGCTCCAAATATTGCCTCAACTCCGATCGCAGATTCGGAGCATCTTTCGCTTTAGCAGTAATTTTGCCAATTCCCAACGCCAGAGAAAATTCTCCCTCCGTGCTGGCATTTATTTCTCCAAAACCAGGGACATTAGCTTCAGCCCTCAAGTCAATTTGAGTTTGAAAAACATCAGCAACCCCTTTGAGCAAAGCTTTAAAACCCGTCGGTTGCAGCTTGATTTTCATTTTCTCGATGCTTTCGCTCACCTGACGAGCAACGCTCAACAAAATGTCAGTGATATCTACATCTGCCATGTCTAAGTCTTTACTCGACTCAAAGTAAACCACATGAAATCCTTGTTGCTGCAATTGAGCTTGCAGCCGCAGCAATTCTGTTGATTTACCAGAGCCGATGTGACCGGTGAATAATTGACAGGTAGGTGCATCGGGGGACAGGCGGCTGATGGTGCGCTCCAATTGTTCTACAATTGTGCCGCCCCGCACTGAAGAAAAATCGATATAGTATTGTCGGTCTTCTGAATTTGCTACTGCTAGCGTGTAGCTGGGATTGCAAGCTTTATAAAATTTCTGTAAATTTAATTCCATACCCTGTTCGCTCAAAACTACATTATGCCCTAATAGCTTATTCGTTTCGATACGGTAATAATCAGCACAAATTTCCAACTTATTCTGATGTTTTATAGGTTCTCAATATCTTGATGTCTCCCTAAACCTGCACTCCCAAACTATACTTATTTTTTGCGTAATGAGAATGAATCGAATTCACTAATACCCCATAACTAAGTAATTTATCTTCGTACAGCGATCGCGAATTCATCGACATCACAGACGAAAATTTGGCAGTAATGTTCTCCGATAAAAGTGGCTATTTGAGTACGGTTAACCGAAGAAACAAAAACAGGTAGTAATTAGGTATCCCGAAATCAGATTTTTTTAATTTGTCGTAAACCGCAGTACGACTGACATTTAATTGTTGCGCTCTCGATCGGCCGCGTTGACGGATGGATAGATTCTACAGACTACCAGACTCATTAAATTGACCAAATCCGAAAATAATACCAATTCTCGCCTCCACAAAGCAATAATGATGAGTGTGGGTTTGTTTGCGCTCACCTGAGCTCCGGGTGCGTCGCTCAAAGATTGTGGATATTCTTTAAGATTTACGGGTGGCGACGCACCATACAGATACTATTGCATGAGTTTTGAGAATTAGTATAATAACTCTCTCGTATAGCTGGATTTGAGCGTGGGCTTCAAAGATGCGATCGAGGACAGAGGGTGCGAGCACTTGTTCGATCGAACAAGTGCTCGTGACACTAATGGGACTTTCTGCCACAAACGGCTCAAACACAGCACTCAGCCTGAAAAGATACTCCAGTAACGATTCGGCGCCGGAGCGATCGCTCCGGCGCTCAGGGCGATCGTACTTAAACTATATTGTCTGATGAGTTCACGATCCAAGCTCTGGCTCGCTGCGATCGTCCTCGCACCAGCCCCGTAGAATAACGGCACCTAAAGGCGGGAGATGAACTCTCAAGCGATCGCCAAATCAGGAGCGCCCGCCTTTAGGTGCCGTTAAAGATTGGGTCTGGATTGCCACAATCGAACTAGATTGCTATATCTTGTTGAGGTCGATCGCACTCCTGAGCGGGCTAGCATCGCGCACCCTACGTTTGCGGGTAATAGTCTTGAATTGCTTTTACTTCCATCGGGTGCGATTTTAGCGATCGAATTCCCGCTGCTGTCGCTTTGGCACCGGCTATTGTCGTAATAATCGGGATTTTGTAAGTCAAAGCTGTGCGGCGGATAAAGATGCCGTCGGCCCGGGATTCTTCGCCAGAAGGTGTGGTGATAATTAGTTGAATTTTCTCATTCTTGATCGAATCCAACAAATTCGGCCGCCCTTCGTGCAGTTTCAATTCCAAATCTACCTGTAAACCTTCCTCTCGCAAGACTTTGCGTGTCCCGTGGGTGGCTACTACACTAAAACCCAGTTCCAAGAATTCCTTGACAACCGGTACAACTGCTAGTTTATCGCGATCGCGCATCGAAACCAGCACGGTTCCCGACAGCGGCATCATTTGTCCCGCGCCGAGTTGAGCTTTGGCAAATGCTTTACCAAAGTCTGTGTCAATCCCCATTACTTCGCCAGTCGATCGCATTTCTGGCCCCAACAAAGTATCAGTTCCCGGGAACTTAGCAAACGGCAATACCGCCTCTTTCACTGAAACATGAGTGGGTACAATCTCTTTAGTAAAACCCAAAGCTTCTAGAGTTTTGCCGGACATGACTCGCGACGCGATTTTTGCTAGCGGAACTCCGATCGCCTTGGACACAAAAGGCACTGTTCGAGAAGCTCGCGGATTAGCTTCCAAAATGAAAACTTGTTCCCCTTGCACGGCAAATTGAATATTCATCAACCCGATCACTTTCAGGGATTTTGCTAATTCTACAGTCCAGCGGCGGATTGTTGCCAAAGCTGCATCAGGAAGCGTTTGGTAAGGGATAGAACAAGCAGAGTCGCCGGAGTGGATTCCCGCTTCTTCGATGTGCTCCATAATACCGCCGATCGTCACATTGCCAGTAACATCGGCGATCGCATCTACATCCACCTCGATCGCATTCTCCAAGAACTTGTCAATTAAAATCGGATGATCCGGTTCTACCAGCACGGCATAGGTCATGTAACGTTCCAATTCCGTATCGGAATAAACAATTTCCATTGCTCGCCCGCCTAACACGTAACTCGGCCGCACTACTACCGGATAACCGATCCGTTGAGCTACTATCAAAGCATCCTCATAACTGCGCGCCAAACCGTTAGCAGCTTGCTGAATATCCAACTCGCGCAGAATCTTTTCAAATCGCTCCCTGTCTTCAGCAGTATCAATGGAATCCGGCGAAGTTCCCCAGATTTTTGTTTGTACGTCCGGGTGATTTTCCAGAGCTTTTTGTAAAGGAAGCGCCAATTTCAGCGGCGTTTGGCCGCCAAACTGAATAATTACTCCCTCGGGATTTTCCGCCTCGATGATGTTGAGAACATCCTCTTTTGTCAGCGGTTCAAAATACAGGCGATCGCTCGTATCGTAATCTGTCGAAACCGTCTCGGGGTTCGAGTTGACCATAATTGTCTCAAACCCGTCTTCTCCCAGGGAATAGGAAGCGTGACAGCAGCAGTAGTCAAACTCAATTCCCTGTCCGATCCGATTCGGCCCGCCGCCTAAAATCATCACTTTTCGTTTGGCAGAAGGCAAAACTTCCGACTCCGGCGCGAGACTGTGGCCCACAGGCGAAATCTTCTTTTCTTCATCGCCCAATTCCCAAATTGCCGCTCCCGCTTCGTAGGTGGAATAATAATACGGTGTAAACGCTTCAAATTCAGCGGCACAGGTATCGACTGTTTTGTAAATCGGCACTACGCCTAACTGTTTGCGGTAAGCGCGGACTTCATCTTCCGATGTTTTGGTGGCGTAAGCAATTTGGCGATCGCTAAATCCCAACTGCTTTACTTCAAACATTGTCTCTTTTGTCAACTGTTGCAACTGCGTCCGTTTCAAGAACTTCTCAGTTTCCAGCAATTCCTGCATTTTATCCAAAAACCAAGGGTCAATTGCTGTGAACTCGAAGATTTCTTCCACCGACATTCCCATCATCATCGCGTGGCGGACTGTAAAAATGCGATCGGGATTTGGCGTCCGCAATCCGGCGCGAATTTGTTCCAAACTCGGCAACTTTTCCGGTTTGTCGCAGCCGAAACCCGCGCGGCCTGTTTCCAATCCCCGCAGCGCTTTCTGGAAGGATTCGTTGAAGCTGCGCCCGATCGCCATTACCTCTCCAACTGACTTCATTTGCGTTGTCAGAGTCGGTTCGGAACCGGGGAACTTTTCAAAGGCAAATCGGGGAATCTTCGTCACCACGTAGTCAATTGTCGGCTCAAAAGACGCCGGAGTTTTCTTAGTGATATCGTTTGAAATTTCGTCTAGGCTGTAACCTACCGCTAATTTTGCCGCCATTTTGGCAATGGGGAAACCGGTTGCTTTCGAGGCCAAGGCGGAGGAACGGGAAACCCGGGGGTTCATTTCTATTACGATGAAATCCCCGTTGACTGGATTGACGGCAAATTGAATGTTGGAACCGCCGGTTTCTACTCCGATTTCGCGGATAATTTTAATCGAAGCATCCCGCAGGCGCTGATATTCTTTGTCTGTGAGAGTTTGAGCCGGCGCGACGGTGATAGAATCACCGGTGTGGACGCCCATCGGGTCGAGATTCTCGATCGAACAAACAATCACCACATTATCTGCCAAATCCCGCATCACTTCCAGTTCGTACTCTTTCCAACCAATCAAAGATTGTTCGATCAAAATTTGCGATACCGGACTGGCGTCAATCCCGCCTTGTGCCATTTCTTCAAACTCTTCTTGATTGTAAGAAATGCCGCCTCCGGTGCCGCCCATTGTAAAAGCAGGACGAATAATTAACGGATAACTGCCGATTTGGTGACCGATTGCTTTGGCTTCGTCGAGATTGTTGGCAATTCCAGAAGGGCAAACGGCGACGCCAATTCGCGCCATCGCTTCCTTAAATAATAGCCGGTCTTCTGCCATTTCAATTGCTGGCAACTTAGCGCCAATTAACTCGACGTTGTACTTTTCTAAAACGCCATTTTTAGCGACGGCAACTGCTAAATTTAGCGCCGTTTGACCGCCCATCGTCGGTAAAATTGCTTGAGGTCTTTCTTTGGCGATGATTTGTTCGAGGATGACCGGCGTTAGAGGTTCGATGTAAATGCGATCGGCAGTTTCCGGATCGGTCATAATCGTTGCAGGGTTGGAATTCACCAACACTACTTCAAAACCTTCTTCTCGCAAAGCTTTGCAAGCTTGCGTCCCCGAATAGTCAAACTCGCACGCTTGACCGATAACAATTGGGCCGGAACCAATGAGAAGAATCTTTTTTAAGTCTTGACGACGGGGCATAGGTTCGTAATTGGTAGTTGGACAAGATTAATGATAAATTTGACATTTTGCACCAATTTCTACAAGTCGGAGGCTGAAACCTCGCAACTTTCGCAGCTAGGGGAAGCCCCCGCGCGAAGAGTTCGATCGAAAAATGGTGAAAGATATCATCAAGTCCAAACTATTTTAATTGTTGTTGGTAATATCGTGTTGTATAATACAAATCCGCTGCTAAAATGCTGTCAGCGTTCCGTCGCTGCTGGCTGAACCCGATATACAAAGCTTTTGAGTCGATCGTACAGCCTGTTCTACCCCAGATAAATTTTTTTATGGGGAAACAGCCAGAATTCCTGTTCCACCACAGGAATTACGCAGAAACCTGGTTTTTTCATCAAAATACTGCGGAAACACGCAAGATGGCTGTTCTACCAAAGATGAATGTGCTTGAGAGGAGGCGGCTGATGTCCGCCTCCTCTCAAGCAACGATCGGGAAATAGGCATCCTGCCTCAAGTTACACCCGTTTCAAAAAAGAATGCAACTGCAGGCCCGCTATCCAAACCCCGATAGTCATCAGTCATTCCCAACTCTTTAATCTAAATCTAAAATCTAAAACGGTATTACCTTTGTCTATTTTTCAGGTAGCTCTTAATTTTTGTTGTCGGTTCCATCAGCCACGGCTCCCATCTTTTGTATTTTACCTTTAACCGAGAAAGCCAATTGGAATTGTTTTTAATTGGGCGCAGTTCGTCCTTAAACGGTGTCTGAGACAACATCTCCAGCCATAATTTATTAGGTTGCGGGCTTTCCCAAGGTTTCGGGCTGGATATAAAGTGCATCACTCTAGTTGACATATCCTCCGTAACGTGGTTGTTCCATATCTGCTCTAATCGCTTCCACCTTCCCGCTAAAACCGAATTTGATGTCCCCTGGTCGCAATCGCACCAAAGGTTCACCCGAGCGTTTTCAAGCATTTTTTCAGACAGTTTTTCTTCCTCCCAAAGCTTCAGATTAAAAACTAACATACCTGCATTGAAATAAGGTTTTTTATCCGCAGGATTGTTGGGATTTCCCCAGACATTGAGCGCTGCAGCTACGGGCATTCCTTCAAAGTCTAAGTTCCACAGCGGCTCCAAGCTGCCCAAAACGATCGTGTCGCTGTCAAGCCAAATCAGCCTGTCTTTTGCCTTTGTGTATTTCTCCGGTTCCAATCTCGCGTAAGTGAGCTTAGAACCCGACAGGGAGAGCAATCCCCCGTAATTGGGTTTAAGTTCTTCCCATTCAATCTCGTATTTACAGCACTTCTGCAACTTTGCTTTTTGCTGTGTATTTATACCTGTTGATACCACGGTAATATTGACAGGCAAATTCGGATCTTCAGTAACATTGATTTCTATGGATTTCAGCAGCGCTGCTATCCCCAAAATGTAATTTTGATCGCCAATAATGGATATGTTCATTCCACTCATTGATGAAGGTGTATATAAAATAACCCTAGCATGATTTTTTCTTAAATCAACGCCGATCGCAAGTTAATAGAACTTGGCAGAAATCGAGTTTCTGCACAAGCCTACAATTTAATTATGCGAGGGCTTAAAGGGCGCGGATCGCCCCCTCGAATTGGATTTAACAGCCAAATTCTTAGGCTTTTGGCTGACGGCGGCGAATCAGTACGCTGACAACTTGTCCCGACTTTGCACCTCGCTGCGGCGGGCTCCAATCCCCGACGGCGGCAAATCCCAGTCGGTACAAGGTGTGGATGGTTTCTAACACGGCTGCGCGGGAACCGACAACCGCGATCCGCACGACTTCCTGTTCCGATACTGCTGAGGCGTCATTTGGACGATCCTCTTCGAGGGCTGCGCTAACGGAAAAGTTATCGTCAGGCACGAATTCCTGTGACATAATATGGTCTCCTGGTTTTTGGTTTTCTAGGAAAACCCAAAAACCCAGCCGCCCCGCACGTTAACACAGAGCAGGGCGGCTACAGAGAGTGTTAAAATTCTCCATTAGCCTCCAGACTGCTGCTATCAGTTTGGCGGTTAGCTGTCCATTGCTGTTGGTAGCAGCTTTGGGCGGAGCGAAGCGGAGGGAGTGCAACTAGATTTTTGAGCGACGCGGGCTGCTTCCTCTTTGAGGAAAGCAGCCTTAATTTCACAGCGTAGCCGCAGATGGGGGCCGCCGTCAATCGATTTTAGATTTTAGATTTTAGATTTTAGATTGAGATTTTCCTGCAACAACTCTATCGATTTTAGATTTTAGATTTTAGATT
>NZ_JAUBRJ010000127.1:0-10497 GCF_036701805.1 Microcoleus sp. N3A4 | reverse complement strand
GGCGCTCTTTCATATCCTAAGAGCGCCCAAGTGCAACAACATACCTAAAAGTCTTGTGACAGTTGGCCTTAGTCCTGAAATATTTGTAAAGACACGGCATGACGAACCTTACTCGTTGCACAAATAGGGTAAGGTTCGCAATCCGCACCCCAAAAAACTGCATTAGTTTACGAATTTTTCAACTTAAACTCATCAAACTTCACCACTTCCGACTCCGGTTTCCGCGTATCAAAATAGTAGCTGCTAACCGTACCCTCCCCCGTATCAAAAATAGTAAAAGCCGTAATATCGTTACTCTCAATATACGGCAGCGGCCGCCCGTCTTCTCCCAACAAAGGCGCAACAGTCGGCACCACAGGTTCCAATCCGTTCGGGTCTCCAATAGCGCTGTAATCTTCCCGATATCCCGGCGGCACAAATCGGCGCTTTTCCCCCGCAAAAGCACCGTAACTGTTGCCCACATTTGAAGTCTCCAAAAAGTGCATTCCGCTGGAACTGACAAACCGATTCCACAAGTGCGAATGTCCGTAAAATACCAACTGCACCCCCGCTGTTTCTAGCAACGGCACTACATCTCGAATCAGATAATCTTGCTGTTTGGGATACTCGTAACGCACCATTTTAATCTCGCCATCGAGAGCGCGATCGACTATTTGCACAGGGTCAGTATAAGCAGGTACAATATTGTCACCCAGAGAATGCGGCGGGTGGTGAAACATCACAATTTTATATTTTGCCTGCTGGAATTCCGAACTCTTTAACTCTTGTTGCAGCCAAGTATATTGAGCGCTACCCTTGACAATCGGCTCAAAAATATGCTGTCCGTATCCCCATTTTTCGGGATTATTAAAATCTTCGTCCCGTTCCCGATACCTGCCTCTGGCACCCGAATCTAAATTCGGAGTCCGCCAGATATTCGCAACGTACAAAGTCACTAACCGCACGTCGCCAAAAGTCACAGCATAGTAATTTTTGCCCCCAGGTAAATTGAAAATTTCGTCATAGGTATCGCTATTAAAAGTATTGTTTTTTAGCCATATTTCCCGCACAGAAGGGTCATTATTGGGATTCAAAGAAGCAGCACGTTGAGCGTATATTTTTTCGGCAGCAGCGCGGGGAAAAGGATCGTTAAATTGGTCGCCGAGTGTGCTGTTGGTTGCAAAGCGACCCATGATTTCGTGATTGCCAATCGCCGGAAATAAAGGCGCGTGTTGGATCAGTTCGCCGCCGCTGTAAACTGTTTTGATGCCGTTTTTGTCCAGTTCTGAAAATGCGCGACCTTGCAGAGTGGGAAAGAAGGCGCGGCCTCGGTAGTCATCGAACCATTCAGAAGCGCGATCGGGTATATTAATTAAATCTCCTGCCATAAAAACCGCGTCAACTTTCCCAATTGTTTCGGCTACTTTCTGGAGATTTGCTGATGTCATAGGCATCAATTGATGGTCGGAAGTGAGGAGAATTTTGAGCGCAATTCCTGCTGCTGGTGTCGGAGAAAGAGTAAAAACTTTGCTGTTGACAGATGCGCCGTCTTTCCTTTCGCTGGTGACTCGATAAGGAATGCGAACACCGGGCATTAAATTGGGGAGTTCTGCTTCATGGCGCCAGATGTCGCGGACAATTGGATTGCTGTCAATGATGCTTTGTTTCATTTCATCGGAGATGCGCGAGTCTTTGTCTTCGCGAGTGCGGCTTAGCTTTGTAGTATTTGCCGCCGCAATTTGATTCAAATTTTCGCCGTAAGCAACAGTGTTGCGAGTACCGGCAAACTCTGTGAACCAGACAACTCGCACCGAGTTTGCTGTTGGGAGTTGCAGAAACGGATCGGTTAAAAGCTGAGGTTTGTTAAGGTAAGATTGCATCATGAAACCTAGCAATAGGACAATCAAAATCAAAACAGCAAAAAACCAGGGATTGCCAGAATAACCTTGAGAACTTTCTACTTTATTAGGCAAAGGCGTTAACATAAGTCATTAGTCAATCGATTTTAGATTTTAGATTTTAGATTTTAGATTTTAGATTTTAGAGGCGAACCCACGGATAAATTCGGGGGTTCCTTTATCGGATACAGGTTTTTTATTTCTCCAGGGATGAATCCGGGGGCTTGTATCCTGGATGCTTTCGGTCATTAGTTGTAGGGGGGCACCAGCAAAACAGAACTCCCCCCCCAAATACATATAAACCCGCGCCGCCAACTTTAAATTTTAAACTACCAACGTTATCAAAAAGTTAAGAAATTAGTAAAATATCTCACATCTAACAAACCTCAACGATTTTTTGACATCTTCCGACCTCTCCATTCTCTTTCTCTGCGCCTCTGCGCCCTCTGCGGTTCATTAAAAAAAATTCTCAAAAATGATTTAGACTTGCGATATAGCCTTTCTCAGGTAGATGAGGTATGAGTATTAATTGGTAATGGGAGTTGATGGCGGTGCTTAAGTAGTAGGACACAATTAATTACCCAAAATACCGCCTAAAAACCTTGCCTCTTCAAAAGGCTTGATGTAATTAATTGTGTCCGGTTACTTACCTCACTTAACTACATAAGCACAATTAAGAGGGCTAAAGCCCAACTACGTACCTCATTTACTTGAGAACCGCTATATAACAGTCTTAACACTCTTATTTCAATCTAAAATCTAAAATCTAAAATCTAAAATCCCATGACTCGCCACCTTCTCAAAGCTAACTGCAAAACCGTACACTTAGGCGGTTTTTCTCCCAATATCGAACCTGCTTTAAGGGTGGATTCGGGCGATCGCATCGATATCGAAACCTATTCAGGATATTATGTTGCTGACAAGGCGCCGCCGGAATTTTTGACGCCGGAATTTTTAGATATTTGTCAGAATTTGCCTCCCAACCGCAAAGTTGGCCCCGGCCCCCACTTGCTAACAGGCCCGATTTATGTTAACAATGCCGAACCGGGAAACGTTTTAGAAATTCACATTGAGGATGTTTACCCGAGTTTACCAGTAGGATTTAATGCAATTCGCGCCGGATGGGGATCTTTGCCTGAGTATTTTCCCGAACCTAAATTGCGGTTTATTCCGCTAGATTTAGAGCAAAAAATTGCAGAATTTCCCCCTGGTAGCGGCATTCGGATTCCCCTGCATCCTTTTTTTGGCATTATCGGCGTGGCCAATGCAGAAATCAACCGTTCTTCTATTCCTCCTGGGCGTTACGGCGGCAATATGGACAATCAGGAACTCCAACCAGGAACGCGGTTATTTTTACCTGTTTTTCTGCGCGGCGGTTTACTGTCCGTCGGCGACGGACATTCGGCACAAGGAGACGGTGAAGTTGACGGTACTGCGATTGAAACTTCGATGAACGGCACTATTCAAATCATCTTACGCAAGGATTTATTTCTGATATTTCCGTTTGCGGAAACGCCCACTCATATTGTGATTATGGGATTCGGTAGAACATTAGATGAAGCGTTTGAGATGGCGGTAAAACAGACGGTTTATTGGCTGCAAAAGTTTGCAGGTTTCAAAGAGGAAGATGCTTATGTTTTCTGTTCGCTTGCGGTAAATTTTCGGATTACGCAGGCTGTCAACAATCCTCAAAAAGGAGTTCACGGAATGATGCCCAAGTGTATTTTGCCGGAGGTGAAAATTATTGGTCGCGGAGTTTGATGTGCTATAATAACACGGAAGCGACAAAAAAATTAGGATCGCGATCGCACAAACTACACAAATTTGTCACTGCGGTGGTCGATCGCGATCCTGATCCTGTTGAAAATTAAGCTTAAGATGGCATAAGTTACAAATTCTACCTAAATCGAAGTCAACATGAAAAATCAAACTGATGATTCTGCCAAAAAAGATTTAGTCGATCGAGCTTTTGGAAATACAGCAATACCAGACCCGACAGCGTGGGTGCGCGAACATTATTTTCTGGCTAATTTTGCCGATACTCTCGCCCACCTCCAAGAACATCTGTCTGATGACAGTTGCGAAAGTGGCGAGAATGGTGACTCTGACGAGGGGATATTATCGATCGATGCTCAAATTAGAGATATGTTGAGAGGTACTTTTAGTGATGACTGCTGGCAGTATGTCGAAAGTTTATTGTGAGTTTGATAAAATCCATAAGTATTTGTAAGTTCTTAACTTTAGAGCATAAATTATACCTGTTTCAAAAAAGAATGCAACTCTAGGCCCGCGATCCAAACCCTTAGATTGTCAGTCATTCCCAATTCTTCAATTCTTTCATCTCAAATAGTATCAGTTTCGTTCCCCAACACTGACTCGAAACTCATAGTGCCTGTCTGAATTTTCACCACAATTTGAGATATTGTGATGCAGGATACTTTAGATCGACCCCAAATTACTGTCGCTAGGAATTTCGATCGATCGCAAAAACTCCGCACTTTCCTCCGGCAAAGCAGTATTGATAAACATCCCGCTGCCCAACTCAAACCCAGCTTGCTTGGTGACTCTGGGAATAATTGCGATATACCAGTGAAAGTATTTTGTTGCCCGTTGAGCGATCGGCACCGATCGAATATTATAGTTGTAATCGGGATTGTTCAATCCGTAATAAAACTTAGCTAGTACAGTTTTAACAGTCTCAGCAAGATCCGTAATTTCCGCATCAGTAATCTCATCAAACGAAGAGGAATGCCGGCGCGGAAAAATCCAAGTGTGGAAGGGTGAAAGTGCAGCGTAAGGGATAAAAGCCACAAAATGTTCACTCTCAAAAATTACTCTTTCTCCCGCCGCTAATTCATCTTCCAAAGTCCGGCAAAACAGACATTCTCCCGTGTCGTCAAAATATCTAATAGCTTCGTCGATGCGGCTGCGAAATTGGGTGGGTACAACGGGCGTCGCTGCTATCTGCGAGTGGGGGTGTTCGAGAGAAGTTCCGGCACTTTCCCCGTGATTTTTGAAGATAATAATTGTTTCAATGTGGGGATTTTTTCTAATTTCTACATACCGCTGGCGGTATACTAAAAGTATGTTGGCAATTTCTTCAACTCTCAACAAAGCGGTCGTCAAATCGTGTCGCGGGTGTTCGACAATTACTTCGTGAACGCCGATTCCCGCCATCGTGCGGTGAATTCCCGATGATATCCTCATCCATTCTGCTGTCGGGGAGAGTGCGGGATATTTGTTGTAAATTGCCCGGACTTTCCAGCCAGTGCGATCGCCCAAACGGCAAGTTTCTAAGGTTCCGTCTTCCTCATTTCCCACGCAAAACGGGCAATCGGCACGGTGCGGTGGCACTGCTGCTGCCCACTTTTTTTTGTTAGCGAATTGATCCGGTCTTGTCGCCCGTTCGGTGGCGATGATTACCCAATCTCTGGTAATTAGATTTTGTCTAATTTCAGACACTTTCTTACCTTCAGTTTCAGGGTTTAACCATTTCTTATTTTAGATAAATATGTGTACTCTGTCAGTGTCGGATTGCGGACAGTTAACAAATCTTGATATCTAATTCCGAAGGTATTAAGTCGGTTGTCATAAGTAAAACTTTACCCAACATCAGACTGACGGTATCTAAAGCGTTAGACATCAATCTATTTGTTACGCCCTAGATTACCCGGAGTACCAATGAAAGCAATTAAAGTAATGGCATCAAGTTAATTCTGCTTCGTCGGATTATGGGCGTGCTGTTTTCATGTAATCCTAAATCACACTTATATTGTGTAGATTTTGGAGTGCAGTCACCGATATCTTGCTCGTGTGGCAAAAAATCCAGAGCTAAAAAAATTTGGAGAGCAAGTTCGCAGGCTAAGGACATCAAAGGGCTTTTCCCAAGAAAAGTTAGCAGAACTAGCCGGACTGCACCGCAACTACATTGGTGGTATTGAGCGGGGTGAGCGAAACATAGCTCTATTAAACATTGTGCGGTTAGCAAAAGCTCTAGGAGTATCGCAAGCGAACTATTGCAGGAAATAGAGTAAATGCAATCACCCTATACCGGACTTCCTGTCGAAGATTGGGAATAGAAGACACTAGAACTAATAAATCTACACCCACTAGATCCACAAGAAATTTATGACGTGGTTATTCAAGTTTGGAGTGAAATTTTTCAATCCAGCATAACCAGCAGAGGCTACAGAATAGGAGTAGATTTATTTCCAACTCCCCAAATTATGGGATTTTTTTTACATGAACTAATCCCCTTAGAACTCGCCAGCAAATACCCCCGGAATTTGGCTGCGCGATCGCAGCACCATCGAAAAAGATATTGTTTACATCCCGAACCATAACTTCTCAATTGAAATTAAAACTTCTTCAAGTATTAACTGTGAAACGGAACAGTTAGTAAAGGCAAAAGCGTTAAAATCAGCCAACTCCAAAACCACTTATTCGATTTTAGCGGCGTTTCTGCCCCTGTCAAAAGCGCATCTATTCTCTCTCCCAATCTATTGGGCGCTCCCGCAGCACCAACCACGCAAGCTATATCAAAATATCGGTGCGGATAGCTCGCTACCAACAGCAAAGCTTCTGCTAATAACAAAGAATCTACTCCCGCCGCAGCCTTAGCGTCAGCCCGCAATTCCCGCAGCGTTAATAACTCTTCCCACAAAGCTTGCGTATTCGGCAGCCAAGCCGTGATTTGCCGCAGCCATCCCAGCCAGAAAAACCAGAAAGTATCGCGGTAATAGTAGTGCGCTTGTTCGTGGGCAATTACTGCTTGCAAGTGAGCTGGGGCGAGGGTTTTCAACAAACCCGAAGTGACTGCAAATTCAGGTTGCCAAAAACCAACTAAAGCCGAAAATAGAGCGGGCGTGTTCATAACTCTGACTGTTGTTCCGGCTATTTCTTTCTGCGGGCAATTGCGAATTTGATTTAAAAATAAAATGCCCTTGGAGGCTAGCTTCATGCACCAAAATGCTGCTATTATTAAAAAAGTTACAGCTAGCAAGTAGCTCAACCACCCTTCCTCAATTCCTACGATATGGATTCCTACCATTTGTCCTTGAATTCCCATGAATAAAATTGCTAGAGCTGTGGCGAGCAATAACAGGGGGGGAAACAGGAATAACAAGAGCGATCGCTGCCAGCGGCGAGTCCAATTTCCGTGAGGAAAAGACCATTTCAATCTCAGCCAGCAAGCAGCAATCAGTGCAGTTGAAATTAGGATTAAGTGCATTATTTTTGATCCTCCCTAGCTTGCCGGACAGCTTGAATGCGAAGGGCAATTTCTTCTAATTGTTCGACAGTTGCTTGGTCGAGGCTGTCAGCAAATGCTGCTACAATATCGGGATTGCCTACTGCTAGAAATTTCTGCAATCGCTCGTAAGCCAAGAGCGATCGAGCTTCTTCGCAAGAAACTAAAGGTTGCCAAGTGAAAGTCCGTTCTGTTTTGTCGCAAACCAGCCAACCTTTGTCTGTCAGGCGCCGCAGCACTGTTGTTACTGAAGCGTAAGCCAATTCTCGATCGGGATCGGACAAAATGCGATCGTGCACGTCTTTCACTGTAGCAATTTCTAGTTCCCAAACTATGTTCAAAATCTCTGCCTCTAAAGGGCCGAGGGAAAGTTGTTTGGGGCGGTAATTGGGCAGAGGATTCATGCTATTTTAGATTTTAGATTTTAGATTTTAGATTTAGTTACCATAGAGGTAATTATTTGTATAGCTTACATCATTTACAGTGATGAGTAGTGTTTCTTTAGAAAAAATTAATCATAAATCCTGTTATTTACAAGTTTTACAAGCTGTCATTTGACAATTCAAGCGAAGAAGTGTAAGAATCAGGCAAAAATTACCAAACTCAGTATATTGGGCATCCATTCAGCCCAAGCTTAACCTCAAATGAACAAACAACTAATACAGGCTTCAACTGCGGCCGCCCTCGCTATTTTGTGTACCTATTCAACTGTCGATCGGCATCAAGCCACAGCGGCAGAAACTCAAGAATTGGAGATTAAATTTAGCGCTGCAGTGGGGGAAAAGCCGTTTAACTGCGGGGAAAGCTACAGTAACTTAGGCACGCCGGCTGCTACCGTTACTCCTACAGATTTCCGCTTTTATATATCCGATGTTGCCTTAATTGACAACAGCGGCAAAGCCGTACCGCTAACTCTCAAACAAGACGGCAAATGGCAGCATCAAAACATTGCTTTGCTGGACTTTGAAAATAAATCCGGCGCTTGTGCAAACGGCACTGTAGAAATTCGCGATCGAGTTCTTGGCACAATACCAAAAGGCAGCTACAAAGGGCTGCAATTCACCCTCGGCTTGCCATTCAATCTCAATCACGGAGACGCAAGTCTAGCACCTTCTCCCCTCAATTTAACATCCCTGTGGTGGAACTGGCGGGGAGGCTACAAATTTGTGCGGATTGACCTAAAAAATCAAATGGCTAGCAGAATGCCAGCCGGAAAATCGGGCCGGCAAAGCAGCCAAATTGCTCACACAGAAGGC
Organism: Microcoleus sp. N3A4; assembly: GCF_036701805.1. Lineage (NCBI taxonomy): Bacteria > Bacillati > Cyanobacteriota > Cyanophyceae > Oscillatoriales > Microcoleaceae > Microcoleus > Microcoleus sp. N3A4. The sequence goes on along the minus strand of NZ_JAUBRJ010000127.1, from coordinate 2,116 downwards.
AGTCACGGCGGAGTGCAGGGTTTTGTCATTCATTTAGGAAGTACCGGATGCAAAGCTGAAGGCAACACTCTGAAGCCGAGTAGCTGTGCTAATCCCAACACCGCCAAAATAGTTTTTAGTAACTTCGATCCCGCAAAAAACACAGTTGTTGCCGACATCAAATCGCTAGTTTCTCAAACTAATTTGGAAGTCAATCAAGCTAATACTCCTCCCGGCTGTATGTCAGAACAGAATGACAGCGACTGCGCTGGAATTATGACAAATCTAGGTTTGCCCTTTGGAGGCAAACCCCCTGCCGAACAGAGTTTCTTTAAGGTTAAATAACAGACGAATTACGGATATATCCCTTCATAAACCGGGTTTTTCCAAAAAACTCGGTTTCTGCGTCCAGGACTATAACAGCAATGGTGGGCAGTGCCCGCCCTACGATAAAAAGAATGAAATTAAATCGACTATTAACTTTTACTATTATCTGCATTATCTCATTTTGCTTAGCAACAAGCATTAGCGAAGTTTTGTCGCCCGAAACAAGCGCGATCGCAACTTCTCCACCGCCAACTTACAATTGGAATATCCCCGCAGCAGTGCCAAAACCAATTGTACCAGCAGATAACCCAATTACCAAGGAAAAAGTCGAACTGGGGCGACATCTTTTCTACGAAAAACGCCTGTCAGTTACAGGAAAATTTTCCTGCGCTACCTGTCACATTCAAGCCAAAGCATTCACCGACGGCAAAACATTAGGAGTCGGCGCTACCGGAGAAAAACACCCGCGCAATGCCATGAGTTTAGCCAATATCGGCTACAATTCAGTGCTGACTTGGGCAAATCCCCTACAGAATAAACTGGAATCTCAGCTATTAGTTCCCCTGTTTGGCGAACACCCGATCGAAATGGGAATGGTAGGTAAAGAACAGGAACTTTTAGCAATGCTGCGGTCAGATTTACAATACCCTAAAATGTTTGCAGCCGCCTTTGGAACCGGAGACAATTATATTAGTATTAACAACTTAACCAAAGCTATCGCCTCCTTTGAACGCACTTTAATTTCCCTCAATTCCGCCTACGATCGATACCGCTATCAAGGCGAATCCAGCGCAATTTCAGCCTCAGCCAAACGGGGAGAAGAATTATTTAACAGCGAACGCTTGGAATGCTTTCACTGTCACGGCGGTCTCAATTTGTCCGACTCTATTATGCACGATCGGCTAGCCTTTAAAGAAATCGCTTTTCACAATACAGGCCTGTACAATATCGACGGTAAAGGTGCTTATCCGCCCAACAATACAGGGGTTTACGAGATTACGAACCAACCCTCAGACATGGGCAGATTTAAAGCACCAACTCTGCGAAATATTGCCTTGACAGCACCTTATATGCACGACGGAAGTATCAAAACTTTAGAAGAAGTTATCGACCACTACAAAGCAGGTGGCAGAACTATTAAGAAAGGAGAATTTGCTGGAGTAGGAAGTGAAAACCCGCTCAAAAGTAATTTTGTTTCAGGCTTTAAGTTGACTGTAAAGGAACAACGAGATTTGTTGGCTTTCCTGCGAAGTTTGACCGATGAAGAATTTATCAATAATCCCGAATTTAGAGATCCGAATCTGGAATAATACTGTATAACCCAGATAATTTCATTGCGACTCAGGCTTTAAGCCAGAACGTTTTTGTTCAATTGGATGTGAGGGTCTTTTTCAAAGGTATCTGATGTATAAGGTTAGTAGACCTCTTGCAAAAATCCTTTCATCAAGTGATGGGACGGGCTCTCCGGCCCGTCCCACAAGAGTTATTTTTTCTTGTGGGACGCGCCGGAGAGCCCGTCCTAATTATTTTTGCAAGAGGTCTAGTGTGCCTAGTTGAGGGAACAGACTCGCAGAACGATCGCAAATTCAGTCCCTTGACCTAGTGCGGAATTCACATCGATCGCACCACCATGTTTCTCAACTACAATCTGCCGTGCGATCGCAAAACCTAAACCCGTTCCTTTTCCCACTGCTTTCGCCGTCAATAAATGATCGAATATCTTTTGTTTGACCGTAAGGATTCAGGTCAAAAAAACTTCGGTGACAAAAGCTGGTAAAATAAACCAATGAAAAAGCCCCCAGCAACCAGA
>NZ_JAUBRJ010000190.1:0-1158 GCF_036701805.1 Microcoleus sp. N3A4 | reverse complement strand
GTAAGCAACCCCGGTCTAAAGACATGGGGCTTTAGCCCAAGTCAAACATACCGAACAAAGACATTTGCCCTTGCAGTTGGCACGTTATCCCCGGACTTTCGGGCTGGATTACAGACAACCCCAAAGCAGCAATATTCTTACTGGCGTTTAGATCAGCATCATGTTCAAAACCACAATGCCCGCACTTAAATTTTTTCCCGTTCCGATAAGACTTTTTCTGATCGGTTTCGGGGTGAACATGGTGGCAACGGCTACAAGTTTTGGAAGTATAGGCAGGAGGTACAAAAACAACTGGAACACCCGCAATTGCAGACTTGTATCCGACAAACAAACGCAACTGGTAAAAAGCCCAATTGTTCGTCCGCCTCCGCTCAATCTTGCTTCTGGGCTTAGTATTCAGGCTTTCCCTGATACCCGTCAAATCCTCAAAAGCAAGTGTTGCATTTAATCGTTTTGCGTCCTGCACCAATTCCTTACTTATATTATGGTTGAGCCATTTTTGAAAGCGTTGTTCTCTGCCTTGAAGCCTTCTAGTCAAGCGTCTACTCGACCTAGTGCGTTTGCGTTGAACGTTTGCCCTAACCCTACTGTATCTATCTCTAGTAGCCTGCAATTGTTTACCATTCCAAGCTTTGCCCGTGCTGCTCGTCGCGATATCAGTACGCCCCAAGTCAACACCAATTATCTTAGGAGTCTTGGCCGTTGGTGGCGTGTCAATTTCAACTACAAAATTGATGTAGTAGTCCCCCTGACGGGTCTGATTCAGCGTTGCACTGGTAAGAGTTTGACCGCGCAGCAAAGCAATTTGATACCCACCGATAGACAACTTAAAATTGACTCGTCCAGACTTCAATGTAACTCCAACAGTCTGCTCGTCCTCCACATACTTAAATGTGCGGATGTCCAAGGCTATAGAAGTAGGTCTAAAAGTATGGACTTGTTGGCTGGCGCTACAGTTACCAACTACTCGTCTAATAGCTTGGCAGACGTGGTTAGCTTTAAGTCCAGTTGCGGCGCGGACACTTTGATAGACCAGGTGGTGAAGTTTGGTTGTGTTATAGCACTTCTCCTGTTTAGCTACTACCAATATCTGATTGCAAGCATCCGCAAACCCTTCCAGCGTGCTGTCAATTTCTTGACGCATTTCGGAGGGGACTA
>NZ_JAUBRJ010000007.1:0-174362 GCF_036701805.1 Microcoleus sp. N3A4 | reverse complement strand
TACCCAGTAATCACTTCAGGGTTGAATTTTTAAAATTTATAACCATCAATTCTATTTAAAGACCTGCGGAATGTGGGATTAAATATTTTGACAGCAGTTCGTCAATAGCTTCTAGACTAGTCGCAAACTACCTTCTAGAGCAGTAAGCTAATCTCCTAAAATCATTTCTTCATCCTGTGTTGCTTGAGAACTTTAGCGGGACTAACAAATGAAATGCCCTGAGAAAAAGAGGTACTGATCATGACAGCTTCAATGACAGGCTCATAAACCGTTTTTTCTGCAACCCACTCCACAATAAAGTTGGCACCTGAGCCTCCACTTGTATCATTTGCTGCAATGAAAAAGTTTGTGGAAGCAAGCGGCTTGAGTTCTACAGGACTTTTAATATCCTGCCTAATCAATTGCCCATCGGTATCGTAGTAACGCACAGAAGTGATAATAATCGAATTTGTCAGATCCGTATTGCGAATACTGAGCGTGGCTGACAACTCCATCACATCATCCTGGCTATTGTAGTGATAAATATGCGAGTAAATAGGGACATATAGGGTTTGTCCCATCACAACTTTTGTTTTATCTAACGTGACCGATCGCAGTGAGGTTTCACGTTTTATATCAGGTTGTTGCTTTTGTGAGGTAGTTTGCTCTGAACAAGAGGTAATGACGATCGCGACGATCGCCCAACCAACCCAGAAATCATGTTTCAGCTTCATCGGCATTCATCCAAATACACCACATACATTGCAGTTACGTCTAAAGCAGAGTGCACCTTCTCTCTCGTTTGAGGCGGCTTAGTCATAAGGTTTGAGCGGCAGTTCAATCTGAAACGTTGAGCCTTTGCCCACTTCACTCGTCACATGAATTTTTCCACCGTGGGCCTGGACAATCTGTTGGACGATCGCTAACCCTAGTCCAAATCCACCACTATCGAGCGATCGCTCAGTGTCCACCCGATAGAAGCGATCGAAAATATAGGGTAAGTCCGCTTCTGAAATACCGATTCCCGTATCGATTATCTGAATAACTGCCAAATTGGAATGAAGAACTAGGCGTATCTTTACAGTTCCGCCAACGGGAGTATATTTACAGGCATTGTAAAGCAAGTTTTCGACTACTTGCCGCAGCAGATCGGGGTCGGCCAATAATTCAATCCGCTGTGCCGGTGATTCGCAGGTAAGTTTGATATTTTGGGGTTCTGCAAGTGCGACAAACTGGGTTGCTAAATTGCTCAGCAACTCGTTGAGATTGATTAACTTGAGCGATTCCGGCGCAAGTCGCCCTTGATGACGAGCCAACAGCAGTAAATTATTCACCAGCGCTCCCATTGATTTTGCGCTATCTACAATGTTTTCTAAGGGAGGATGGTAACGCGAATCATCAGCCGCGATGAGCAACCCAAGCTGGGCATTAGTGAGGATGGCAGAGAGGGGCGATCGCAACTCGTGAGAGGCATCGGCTGTAAAGCGTTGAAGCTGTTGGTAAGCTTGCCGAATCGGTTGCATGGCCAGCCCACTGAGAAACCAACCTGTGAGGGCAATTAAGCCCAGTGTCAGCGGGACAGCGAGAGTTAGCACAATCAGAAGCTCAGTGAGCCTGTTTTGAGTTTCTGTCAGGGGAGTTGCAACCTGAAGATAGCCAAGCACCCCGGTTCTGCCTTCGACTGGTAATGTCACCTGACGCAGCCAGATCCCTTTTCCCAAAAGTGGATCGGTCGATCGAACAGTCAGATAACCAAAGGACGTATTTAACTGCTCTGGGGAAGGAGTCCCAAAAAAACGAACGAGCCGCCTTTGTGCGTTATACCACCGCACGTAAATCAGATCTTCTGCAACGGGATGAGACCCGCTGCCTAACAACGGGACATGACTCAGATCGACCTGGTTCTGGTTTTGGCGAACTTCATAATACACGCTGGCAGCCATGACTCTAGTTTTGTCATATAGCAGTAGGTCAACGGCTTCTAGTTTATCTTTTACCTCAATCTGGTAAATCACCCCCGCAAACAGCACGAGAATGCTTCCCATTGAGAGGGTGAACCAACGAGCCAAATTGCGACGACTTTGATTGAACACGGCTTGCCTTTACGATCGTTACTTTTCAGGGGAAGTCAGGCGATAACCCATACCGTAAATGCTATCAATCCAGTCGGCGGCTCCTACAGCCTGCAAGCGTTGGCGGAGTTTGCGAACTAGAACAGTGATCGCATTGCTCTCTGGTTCAGTCCCCCATTCCCACACGGCTTGTTCAATCTGATTCCGAGTCAAAACTTGCCGGGGATGGCGCATAAAATACTCCAACAACTGAAACTCGCGACTGGAGAGGGAAACGGTTGCACCTTGCCGCTCAACGGTAAGACTATCGAGGTGGAGGTGCAGATCCTCAAGGCTGAGCGTATCTCCTTGCCAAAGGGGCGATCGCCGTCTTAAGGCCCGGACTCGTGCCATGAATTCAAGCAAATCGATCGGTTTCACCAGGTAATCATCTGCGCCTGCGTCCAACCCGGTCACTTTTTCAGTCGTGGTGTCTCTTGCCGTGATCATCAAAACCGGAGCTGTTTTCCCTGCAGCTCGATACTGACGGCAGAGATTTACCCCACTGATATGTGGCAACATCCAGTCCAGGATCAACAAATCATAGTCTTTTTCTGATAACAGCCACTGCGCCGTCTCTCCATCTTTTACCCCATCTACGCTATGTCCTGCTTGAGACAGCACTGTTTGTAGCGGCATCAGTTGCTTTGGGTCGTCCTCCACAAGTAGGATTCTCATAATATTTCCTTAATTTGGCTTATAAACAATGAGAATTGCTGTGATGGCAGAGAAGTTTGAACTGGTTAGGACTCTGGGGTGGACGATGGAAGTGGACAGACTTCCATAGCTTGAATCAAGCCGTGCTCGAGGGTGAATCGATGACCCACGTGCTCATCGACAAGAACTGCTCCAGCCAAGTCACGCACGACCTGATGCACATCGACCAAAATGCGCCCGATCTCCTCCGAGTAAAAGGAAACCGGCTCGACGTGCGGATCGATCTCGCTCCATTGCTCCGTCCAGTAAGCGCGAACTTCTTCAGGCCCACGGACAAAACCGCCTTTGAACGCTTTCGGCCAAGCCACGTCCGGAGTCATGAGGGCAAGGGCAGCGTCAATGTCTCGCGCGTTGAAGGCTGCGTAAGCCGCATGGAGCAGTTCGATTAGGAGTGCAGGTTGATCTGACATAAGTTGATCTGACATAAGAGGTATGGTGAGACCAGGTCTCATTATGCAAGATTATGAGAGTGATTCCCATCCAAACTCGCTATTTTGAGGAATTTCGGTATCTGAAACCCTTATTCCCTCGTTAGCAATCTAGGCTTGAAAGCTCAATTTATAGTGCCAGGGTTTCAAAATGAGAATTGCTGTTGATATGCTGATGAAATTTACCTACAGCAGATTCCACGTTTATGAAGTACCCCGCCTATCGTTCTATCCCCGTAGGGACACGGCATTGCCGTGTCCCTACACTTCATCAACCTGGAATACGCTGTATTTTAAGTATTAATCTAAAAATGCCAACACTTGCTTTTTTTCTACTTGCAGCTTTAACAGAAATCTGTGGGTGTTACGCTTTCTGGGCATGGGTGAGACTTGAAAAGAGTATTTTGTGGATTGTTCCAGGCATTTTAGCTTTAATCTGTTTTGCGCTTTCTCTAACTCAAGTCAATGCTGCAAACGCTGGAAGAGTATATGCTGCCTATGGCGGTATTTACATTCTTGCATCTCTGTTTTGGTTGTGGCTCATTGAAGGAGTCAAGCCAGATAAGTGGGACTTACTTGGTGTTACAATTTCTCTGATTGGAACCGTTGTAATTTTGTTCGGCCGACATCGCTGATTGGTGCTTATATCGAACTCGAATAGTTTACGCATCTCCCTTGAGTAGGATTTCAGCAGAGCGATCGCTCCACTAAAGTGCAAATAGATCGCGGGCCAAGCGTTTAAAACAAATGGGTGTACTATGTGGCAGGTTACTAAACGTTGGCTAAAAGCATCAGGCGCAGAGTTTTGGTTGCCGCTACCGTTTGTGGCGATCGCGTTTTGGGTTGGTTCCAGTTTCCTAATGGCTCAAGAATTACAACAACCCCAGATCGCAAAGAATAAACTTCAGGCAGATACCCAGCTTAAAGCAACGGTGTCTGTCAATATATTGCTGATCAACGCGGTGATTAACCGAAAACAAGGAACAACCCTGGTTTCGGTAGAAACAGCAGAACCCATTTTGAAGCGATTGGAATTAAAATTGCCAATGACTGACGCAACCCAGATAGAGGCAGCGATCGCCCAAGAACTCCAGTTATCGCGTCAAAATGTTCGCCAGTTAGTCCGTTACGAGATCGTGGAATAAGTTTATTGTTTCAATTTATTATGTCGCAAAAGTGCGTCGCTCGATAATATTTGCCAGCAGCGAGAGTTGTTCGTGGCGACGCACCCTACGCAATCGGGATGATCGAGGGCTTTTCTTCCCCGGATTTGGTATTACCCCCTGCAGTCGTGTCGCAAAAGTGCGTCGCTCTTAAATCTTTGCCAGCATCGAGAGTTACTCGCGGCGACGCACCCTACGCAATCTGGATGATAAAGGGGATATCTAACCCGGATTTAGTATAACTACTGAATGACGATTTCGTTATTTATCGAAATATTCGGTGCAACTTGCCGAGCGACTTGTTCGGCCAAGGCTTTTTGTTCTGCCGTTTGAACGCGCCCGGTTAACACAATTGAATTACCCCGATCGTCTGCGTCCAAATCGAAGGGTTTGAGGGTGCTATCGGAGTCCAAGGCATCTTCTACGCGATCGGCAATATCGTCAATATCTTGATTCTGAGCCGTCTGTGCGGTCGTGGTTGCAGGCGCAGGAGCGGTTGGAGCAGTCGTATTTTCAGTGGCAATTGTGGGAGCAGAAGTAGATGGAACAGTTGTCTGTGAAGCATTGGGCGGGTTGCAAGCAGCTAAACCCAAAATAGCAGCAGTGCTGACGCTGATTCCTTTTGCAAATAGCATTGATAATTGCATATTCTTTGTCTGTTTTGTTTGTTTTGAAACGCAATTTTGCCGATAAACCTCAGCATGAAGTCTTCGATTATCTCAACTTAACAAGTGAGTGTACGATAGTTCATCCATCAAAAGTAATGCTTTTTACAACTCTATTAAAAGGCAACAATAAATCAAATCCAGTGAACTAAGGTTTGCAAGTCCATAAGCTATCTCAATCCCTTCTCTGCCTAAGTCTAGGGAGCAAATGTGATCCAAATGTGAGTAACAGAAATCAGTAGATCATTTTTCCCTCACATTCATCAATGACGCTAGAAACAAGACGAAACAACAGACAAGCACTTGGCTTGACAATAAGCGTTATGACTGCAACGAATGTAGAAAAATTACTAGAACACTCTTGGCATCACCTCTCCGTGGAGAAAGTGGCTCGGCTTTTAGAGAGTGACCTTGAAATAGGCCTATCTTCCGATGTGGCAGCAGAGCGGCGCGATCGCCTCGGCCCCAATCAACTAACGGCTCAGAAGCCGCAAAGTGCTTGGCTGCGATTTCTTCAGCAACTGAATCAGCCGCTAATCTACATTTTGTTAGCTGCTGGGATAGTTACAGCATTTCTGAAAGAGTGGATTGATTCAGGGGTAATTTTGGGGGTGGCTCTAACGAACGCCACCATTGGTTTTGTTCAAGAATCAAAGGCAGAAAATGCGATCGCCGCTCTGGCAAAATCAGTTACCACCGAGGCAACTATTTTCCGCCACGGTCAAAAGGAGGTAGTTTCTTCCAGCGAACTGGTTCCTGGCGATCTGGTGTTGCTGTCTTCTGGTGATAAAGTCCCTGCGGATTTGCGGCTGATCGAAATCCGCCACCTCCAGATCGATGAGTCAGGGTTGACGGGAGAATCTGTCCCGGTGGAGAAAAACTCCCAGGCGCTAGAGGCAGACGCTTCACTGGCAGAACGCACGAACATGGCCTATACCGGCAGCCTGGTAACGTCTGGACAGGGACGCGGACTGGTTGTGGCTATTGGCGAGATGACCGAGACCGGACACATCTCCCAACTGATGCAACAAAGCACCACCTTGGAAACCCCACTGACTCGCAAAATTGACAAATTTAGCAAAACCTTGCTGTACGTCATTTTGGGCTTGGCTGCCTTCACCTTTGCTGCAGGCATTGCCCGAGGATTCTCCTGGATTGAGGTGTTCAAGGCTTCTGTGGCGCTGGCGGTCAGCGCGATTCCTGAAGGCTTACCCGCGATTTTAACGGTCACGCTGGCGATCGGGGTTTCCCGGATGGCAAAGCAGCACGCCATTATTCGCAAACTACCGGCAATTGAGACGTTGGGTAGCACCACTGTGATTTGTTCGGACAAAACCGGAACCTTGACTGAGAATCAAATGACGGTTCAAGAGATCGATGCAGGAGGAAAGCGTTATCGGGTTAGCGGTGGAGGATATGCACCAGATGGGGAAATTTCTGTCAATGGACACTCCGTTGACCTGGCGATCGCACCTGCTTTATATGAATGCTTGCAAGCTGGACTTTTGTGCAATGATTCCTATCTAGACGTGCAAGACGGGAACTGGACTGCGATCGGCAACCCGACGGAAGGGGCGCTAGTTGCAGTCGCTTACAAAGCTGGGTTAAGCGACAAACTAACGCAGGCGCTTCCCCGGCTCGATACCCTGCCGTTTGAGTCTCAGTTTCAATACATGGCAACCCTGCATAATAATCGTCCAGAACGCTTGATTTATGTCAAGGGTTCAATTGAGGCAATTCTCCAGCGGTGTCACCAGATGCTTGATGCAGACGGAGAGGCGATCGCCCTCAACTCGGCGCAAATCGAGCAAACTGTAGAGAGAATGGCGAAAAAAGGGCTACGAGTTCTAGCACTTGCCAAGAAAGTTGTCTCCGCCTCTCAATCTGCCATTGAGCATTCTGACATTGAACAGGATTTAACGTTTCTGGGGCTGCAAGGCATGATCGATCCACCTCGCCCCGAAGCCATTCAAGCGATTCAAGCCTGTCGATCTGCGGGAATTCAGGTCAAAATGATCACGGGCGACCATGCCAAAACAGCAGCAGCGATCGCGCACCAAATGGGACTAAATCAAACCCAAGAGGCTCCTGTTTTCACGGGTCAAGAACTCGCTCAAATGAATCAGCAGGAATTAGCCAATGCTGTTGAACAAAGCTGTGTATTTGCGCGAGTCGCACCCGAACAAAAGCTCCGCATTGTCGAAGCACTTCAGTCTAAGGGCGAGATTGTGGCGATGACTGGAGATGGAGTTAACGACGCTCCCGCCTTGAAGCAAGCTGACATTGGCATAGCGATGGGCATTACAGGTACTGAAGTTACAAAAGAAGCAGCGGATATGCTGTTGACAGACGACAACTTTGCTTCGATTGAGAAAGCAGTTGAGGAAGGACGCACGGTTTATAAGAATCTGCTGCGGGCGATCGCTTTCATCCTACCCGTGAATGGTGGCGAGTCGATGACCATCTTGATTGCCGTACTTCTGGCAACCCCACTGCCCATTTCGCCGATACAAATTCTCTGGCTAAACATGGTTAGTTCAGTTGCTTTAAGCTTACCGTTGGCATTTGAGCCACCTTCTGTTGATGTCATGCAACAGCCGCCTCGACCCACTAACGAACCGCTGCTGTCTCGCAGGCTGATCGCCCGAATTCTGACAGTTTCACTCTTTAACTGGATTGCGATTTTTGGAACGTTTGAATGGATCGTCCAAACCACAGGCAACGAAGCCTTAGCTCGGACGATGGCAATTCAAGCGTTGGTTGCCGCAGAAGCCTTTTACCTGTTAAGTATTAGCCGCTTTGTTCCGGCGCTGGTCGCGAAGTTACGCGGTAAAGATGAATCGGTTGGCTACGCGGTAGCGATCGGCCTTGGGAGCGTTTTCATTCTCCAATTCCTGTTTAGCCAATGGGGTATTATGAACCAGCTATTCGACACTGAAGCCTTAAGCCCGATCCAGGGTTTGATTTGCGTCGGATGCGGACTGCCCATGCTTGCTCTGTCAGCTTTGCTAAAGCGTTTTGCACCTCTTAATTAGGTTGCTTTTGTGGGGCGTTAGTTCCGATTGTCTTTCTAGACTGCCCTTCAAATTTACGCCGTTAAATATTCAATTTTTATCATGACTTCCCAAAATCTCAAACGTGCTAGCGGCCTATTTACTAATCATCGAAACGCAGAGCAGGCGCTAGTTGAACTAAAAAGCAGGGGCTTCCCCATGCACAAGATTTCAGTGATTGCTAAACCTTCAGACAATGATGATTTGGACTCTCTGGGCGTGCAGCAAATTTTAATGACAAGAGCAGCAGGCGCACAAGTAGGCGCGATATACGGCAGCATACGACTAGGTTCACTAGCCTTAATTGTTGGACTCAGCAGCCTGCTAATTCCCGGTATTGGTCAGGCATTAGCGGTGGAAAGCATTTTAGCAACTTTCTTTGGAAGTGGGATTGCTGCAACTGCTGGCGGTCTATATGGCGCACTTCAAGGATGGTTGGTGCCAGAAGAACAAGCAAGAATTTACAATGACAGATTTAATCAGGGAGATTATTTGATCGTCATGGAGGCAAGAGAAAATGAGATCGTGATTGCTGAACCTGTCCTTAAACGTTGGGAGATTCTGACGTGGCGTGTCTGTGATGCTAACTGAATCCAAGGTAAGAAAGGACGATTACCCTACTCCCAGACAAGACAATTAGCTCTGGTTTCTCTTTGATGAATTCGCCAACGGTATCCTTTTAAACCCAGGGCTTTTTCATTCTCAGGAAAACCAGGGTTTTGTCGGGTAGTGCCAAAAATGCCGACCCTCCCCATCCATGAGGGCAACCGCGGGGGGATTGCCCGTACAGGTGTTTGGTGGGATTGAGGCAGCCACTATACGCTGCCCCCTACAATAGAATGAAACAGCCCTGCGAAGCGGGGAACTTAAGCTTAATTGTCACCAATGGCCGCAGGCATCGCACCCACATACAGCAGATTGCAAGCTTACAGATGACAGTAGCAGCATTTAGCAAACCAGTTTTTTAGATGTTGAGGATTGATTAAATCGAGTGATTCGGGAATTAATGTATAGCGGTTCGAGCGAAAGATGAGGTACGTAGTTGGGCTTCAGCCCTCAAGCGTCTGGGTGGTTATGTAAGCTGTCAGTCATACCTCATCTTTTTGAGAAAGGCTATATCAATCATTTTTGTTTTGGTTGGATAAAACATACGCAGAAAAGACTTAAGTTGCGACCAATATAATTCCATGATACTGATGCTTTGTCAGCTTTTAGAACAGCTATATTTTATATAGCAATCCTCGCATCTGTCGCAAAATCGATCGAGACCAGAATCCTTGCAGTGCGAGCCAGAAAGCTCGCGTATAATGCAAGCAAATCATTTAGGATTGCTATTGATTTGTGCGCTGGTTGCAATAAAACATAGATGTATTTACTGCCTGTAAAGCCAGTTTGGAATTTATTTGGGTAAAATTTGTTTAAGTCCCGCTAAGAAATTCTCAAAGCTGTTTCAGACATCGGAATCAAATTGTTAGCAAAAAATCGCTGGTGAATTGGAATATCAATAATAAACTTTGCCCCCTGATTAGGAGCTGAAATACAATTGAGCTGACCGCCATGTTTATCCACTACAATCTGATGGGAAATTGACAACCCAATACCGATGCCCTTCCCAAGAGGTTTAGTAGTAAAAAATGGCTCAAATAGGTGTCTGCTGATATCTTCTGTCATCCCAGGCCCGTTATCCTTAATCTGGATTAATACCCGATTGCTTTCCGTGACTTCAGTGCGAATGAAAATCTTAGAAGGATTAGCTTTCATTTCACTTAACGATCGCGTCGCATTGTAATCATCTAGGGCATCAATAGCATTAACGACAAGATTCATAAACACCTGGTTAAGCTGACCAGCATAACACTCTACCAGAGGCAGATTGCCGAATTCTCTGACCACCTCAATCGGAGGTCGATCGCCCCTTCCTTTAAAGCGGTTATGCAAAATTAACAGAGTGCTATCAATACCCTGGTGAATATCCACTGGTTTCATCTCAGATTCATCCAATCGCGAGAAGATTCGCAGCGACTGAACAATCTCGCGAATCCGGTCTACACCTACCTTCATTGACATCAGCAGTTTAGGCAAGTCTTCCACCAAAAACTCCAGTTCGATATCGTCTATTTTTTCTTCAATTTTTGGCCCCGAAACGGGGAATTCCTGCTGATAAAAATTCACGAGTTCAATCAGACTTTTGGTATAGTCATGGGCGTAAGAAAGATTCCCATAAATGAAATTAACGGGATTATTGATTTCATGGGCTACACCTGCAACAAGCTGACCTAGAGAAGACATTTTTTCGCTCTGCACCAGTTTAGTCTGGGTCAATTGCAATTCGCGAAAGGCTTTTTCTAAGGATTGAGCTTGGGTTCGCAATTGAGCTTCCGATTCCTGCAATCCCGCCTCTGCTTGCAGACGCTCTTGAATCTCCTGTTTGAGCAATTGATTGGATTGGAAAAGTTCAGCAGTCCTTTCCTCAACTCGCCTTTCCAACTCCGATGCCAGCTTCAAAAGGGAGGCCTCGGCTTTCGCACGCTGTTCGATTTCTCCTTCTAAGCACACATTCTTTTCTAGGATTTTCTTCGATAGGTTGCGGAGCTTCAGATGGACATTAACGCGAGCTAAAACCTCTTCATGTTGAAGAGGCTTAGTGATATAATCCACAGCACCAAGACTCAAACCTTTAACCTTATCCACTGTATCCGCAAGAGCCGTCATAAAAATCACGGGAATGTCTCTCGTTAAATCATTGGCTTTCAAACGGCTGCAAGTTTCAAACCCATCTATTCCCGGCATAAGCACATCCAACAGGATCAAATCGGGCGCGGCATATTCGACCTTCTGGAGAGCACTTTGCCCATCCCTAGCTACCAATACTTTGAACCCATAATCAGCCAAAAAATCGAACAGGACACCTAAATTAGTCGGGGTGTCATCTACGATTAAAATTGTGTTTTGTTCGGGTAGTTCATTATTCATTATTTTGCAGTCCTATATTGCTTAATAAACTCCAAGATTTGTTGTTCTTCAAATCCTTTCACTAACTGGCGCAGATGGGTAGCAAAGGGCCCCCACTGTTCATTAAGTTGTTCTAGCTTTTTAGCTCGCTCCCCAATGGCTCGCAGATCGCCCATCATCGCTAGATTGAATAAAGCGGCGATTTCGTCATCGGGGGGGGCTACAATTTCCGAGGTTAGAGATTTTTTTTCTGCTTCTGCTTTCCTGATTTCTTCCAAATTATCTTCATAGATCCATTCTAACCCTAAATGAGTACGTAATTTTTCTAAAAGCTCCTCTATTCGGATAGGCTTGGGAATAAAATCATTGCAACCTACATCAACACTTTGTTGTTTATCGAAATCAAAAACGCTGGCAGAAGTAGCAATCACTACTAACTTAGTCTGACCTTGTGATTTGCGAATCCGGCGGGTCGCTTCTAAGCCACTCATTATTGGCATCATCAAGTCCATTAAGATACAGTCGGGTTGAAACTCCTGCGCCTTGTTTAAACAGTCCTGACCCTCCGTTGCCTCCATCAGTTCAAAGCCTAAAGGCTGAAGCATTCCCAGCATCATCGAGCGATTCTGCCACTTGTCATCAGCTATGAGAATTTTTCGCTTTCCGCCTTTGAAACCAACGATGACGTGAGCATTTGCTTTAGCTGCATTAGTCGCCCATTCCGATACCTCTGGTAAATCTAAATCGAAGAAGAAAATGCTCCCTTGTCCTAATGTACTCTTCACCTTTATTTCACCGCCCATCATCTGGACTAATTGGCGGCTAATTGCCAGTCCTAATCCTGTTCCTTCAATCTTAAGGTTGGCCTCTCCTACTTGGTGAAAAGGCAAAAATATGTCTTGCAATTGCTCTAATGCCATACCAACTCCGGTATCTTCCACTTGAAACCGGAGCTTGGCATCCTGATATCCTACTTTGAATGCCACTCCGCCTTGTTCGGTAAACTTAATCGCATTGCCGAGTAAGTTGATTAAAACTTGCCGCAACCGTTTTTCATCACCCTCGACGGCAAGAGGTAGTTTGGTAATTGGCTCGTAAATCAGGGAGATTCCCTTTTGTTCTGCCCGAATATTGCAAATTTCAGCAATGCCTTCCAAAAATTCTGAGAAAGGGAAATTACTCAGGTGAATTTCCATTTTTCGGGCTTCGATTTTGGACAGGTCTAAAATATCGTTAATTAGGGTTAAGAGGTGTTCGCCGCACTGATTAATTACGTTCAGACCATCTTTTTGCTGCTCACCCAAGTTTTTTTGTCGTTTGAGGATTTGGGTGTAACCCAAAATACCATTAAGTGGGGTTCGGAGCTCGTGGCTCATATTAGCAAGAAACTCACTCTTGGCAGAGTTGGCGGCTTTCGCTAATTCTTCTGCTTTTTGTAAATGGATATTTTTTTCTTGTAACTGTTGCGTTCTTTCTGCTACCTTTGCTTCTAAACTTGCGTTTGCTGCTTCCAAATCGTTATAGAGACGGGCATTTTCAATTGAAATAGCTGCTTGAGAAGATAAAAGTTGTAAAACTTCTAAACGATCTGGAGTAAAAGCACCAGTTGTGAGATTATTTTCTAAGTAAAGAAGGCCAGTAAGTTTTCCTTGATGGACGATGGGAGTACATAATACTGACTTGGGTTTTTGATTGACGATATAAGTATCTGCCGTGAAGGTTCCCTCACAAGTCGCATCGTTTAATACAACATTTTCCTGAGTTCTGGCAACATAGTTAATCAAAGATATGGGTAGTTGCTGACTTTTTTCTACGGGGATTGTTTGCAGCACTTCTACATCGCTATCTATGGTTCCGTAAGCTTCAATTAGTAGATTTCCAGCTTGTTCTAAAATGAAAATGCCACTTTGAGCACCCGCATTCTCGATCGCAATTTTCATCAATTTTGCCAACAGCTTACTCAGCACAATTTCACCAGAAAGAGCTTGAGATGCTTTGATCACAGTAGCTAAATCTAGAGATCCTGCACTCCCTCCACTCGTCGAAGTAGTGGTCATACCGACCTGGCTACGTTGAGTTTCTGGCTTGGCTATCCGGGAAAGTATTTGAGGATATCTGGCTTCCAAATCTTTGACTATAGCTTTAGCTCCCCAGCGAATATATCCGTAGTAAGCATCGGTTAAATAAACCCGAGCAATTTTATCTTTAGAGCGGGACAAATAAAATTCTGCCGCCAGTTCGTTTGCTAATGCTTCTTCTTGGATATATCCCTGTTCTTTGGCTTTTGCTATGGCGCGATCGTAATAATCGCTAGCTTCTAAATGTTGTCCCAAAATCCGCGCTTTTTCTGCTTCTACTAAGTCATACTTATGCTGGAAGTTGCACGGCGCATGAAACGCCCAAGTCTTCATTTTTTCTTGGTTTGCTGCTACTTCACTTAAATATTGTTCTTTCTGGCTTGGCTGTGCTTTTGGATGCAGTGCTAGAAGGGCAAGAGAATGGTAGAAGTTGTAGAGGGCATTCTGCTTCAATCCCACGCCGTAGCTGGCATATTCTGAGACTAAATTCGCGCTGGCTACTGTTCCTTCGTAATCTTTAAATGAATAAAGAAGAATTGTTTGGGCGACATAGTAAAAAAAGAGCAGAGTCCCATTGCTAGACTCTCGGAACACGGGCACCATTTCTTCTTCATTAAAACTCTCGCCAATCAACCGATATTTATCTGAGGCTTTGCCGAGAAAATTCTTAACTAATTGCTGGTAAATTTTGATGCCAAAAGTATCGTAATCTTGCTTAGCCTTGATGGTAATAGCGACATATTTTGTCTGTTCGCGTTCAACTTTTTCCAGTTCTTCTCCGCAGAAAAAGATTAGATAAGAATAATTGAGAACACTATGACAAGCACAGTCTAAATCTCCGACTTCAAAGCCACTGTGCATTCCAGCAATTAAAGGTTCTAAGCTATTCCTCTTAGGCTCTTTCCAGAATCTGACAAGAGCGTTAAATATTAAATGTACCTTACACTTAAGTGAGTTCGCCTCAAATTTTTCCAACAAAACAACAGCCAGTTTGCCAAATTGATATCCAGAATCTATATCCCCCATTGGCCCACATAGAAGAGACCCATAAAAAACGTATGCGTAAGCGGATTCGGGCGAGTTGCCATACTTGACAGACAAATTTATCATCGTAAATACAATCGACGGCAGCATTGCCCCATTGCCAAGATAAGCCGCGATTACGATGCTTGTTAATATCCGCATGGCCGCAAGTTTATTAATATCTGTCATTGGCTGCAGATCGACTAAATCGTCAATAATCAGTTCTTGGGGGGGTTCTTGCTCCAGGTAAACGCCGAACATTTCCAGAACGCTAATGCCAGTATCTATGCCTGATTGGGCCCGGTTTTCAGCAATATAAAACTGAATTTTAAGTTCATATACCTTGATTTTTTCTAGGAGTGTTTTTGCTTGTTTGATGATGACATCAGACAACTGTTGCGATCGCTCAAAGTTGGTGGTTATAAATTCTGCTTCTGCTGCTTCTAAATAGAGGTTTAAAGTCAGCTCATATTGACTCTCCCAGCTATCCTCCGCGAGAAGTCCCAAACCCACATTCAAATATTTGACAGCCGACTCATAAGCTGTTGCTGCTTTGGCTTTCTGTCCGGCGATCAGATTGAGTTCTGCCAGCTCATATCTTTCCAACTCCAAAGTGAGTAAATCGGTGCCGTAATTTAGTTGGTTAACCAGTACAAAGATATTTTCTTTTTGTTCTTCTGGCGTTGTGGAATGTAGCAGTAGTAGACCGATTTTTAGGTGAGTTTCTTTTTTTTGCTCGTCGGGGATCAGACAATAAGATGCCTGTTGCACTCGGTCGTGCAAAAACTTATAAATGACATCAAACTGCTCAGTTGACTTTTCTTTCGATATTTCTGAGTCAAATAGCAGGGGGATTTTGTAGGAATTATTTAGCGGCAGAACGAAACCAGCTTGTAGCGCTTCCCATAAATCTCTTGCCGTCTCTGACTGAGATTGTTTATTAGCAATTGCCAAAACTTCTAAACTAAATATGTCTCCAATACAGGCAGCTAATTTTAAGACATTCTGCGTCTGGGACGACAGCTTTTGAATTTGGCTGACCATCAATTCGACTACATTATCGCTGATATCAATGCCTTGAAGCAGTTGGATATCCCACTGCCAGCAAACTCGATCGAAATCAAAGGATAGGATTTTGTCTTGATAAAGGGATTTGAGAAGTTGAGTTAAAAAGAAAGGATTGCCCTGGGTTTTATTAAAAACTAACTCAGACAGGGGCAAAACTTCAGAAATTTGACTGCGAAGGGTTTCGCTGACTAACTGGTTGACATGGGAGATTTCTAAAGCTTGGAGGATAATATTATTGACTACCGCATTGGTCTTTTGAATTTGCTCTAAGGTATAAATTAAGGGATGAGTGGCACTGACTTCATTATCCCGATAAGCCCCAATTAATAGCAGATATTTACTATCTGGATCGGTCATAATTAGCTGGATAAGCTTGAGCGAAGCTGAATCGGCCCACTGCAAGTCATCCAAAAATATCACTAGGGGGTGTTCGGCTTTACTAAACACCTGTATAAATTTTTGAAACACTCGATTAAATCGGTTTTGAGATTCAGTCGGTCCCAAGGTCGGAACCGCAGGCTGTGGATCGACAATCTTTTCTACTTCGGGAATAACATCAATAATAATTTGCCCATTGGCACCAAGTGCTTCGAGAATTTTAGCTTTCCAAATTGCTATTTGAGCGGAACTTTCAGTTAGCAGTTGCCGCATCAATCCTTGAAATGCTTGAATTAAAGAAGCATAAGGAATATTTCGCTTGAATTGGTCAAATTTACCAGAAAGAAAATACCCTCGCGCTGCCACTATAGGTTTATCAACTTCGTTAACCAAGGAAGATTTGCCGATACCTGAATAACCGGAAACTAGCATCATTTCCGTTTTCCCACCACTGACGCGAGCGAAGGCTTCTAGCAAACTAGCAACTTCTCTTTCCCGTCCATAGAGTTTTTGCGGAATCAGAAATTGGCTGTAGGAATCTAGTTGACCTATAATAAAGTGGCAAATCTCTCCTGAAGAAAGCATCTGCTGGCAGGTTTCTAAGTCAACCTTTAGTCCCAAAGCACTTTGATATCTATCTTCAGCGGTTTTAGATAATAATTTCATTACGATCTCAGAAACTGCATCCGGGATTTCTGAAATTAGTTCTTTCGGTGGTATTGGTGCTTTAGCTATATGGCAGTGAACGAATTCTAGAGGGTCTTTTGCGGAAAAAGGTAGCTTACCCGTCAGCATTTCATAAAATGTAACACCAAGGGAGTAAAAGTCGGTACGGTAGTCCACTGTGCGGTTCATTCTGCCGGTTTGTTCCGGCGACATATAAGCGAGAGTTCCTTCTAATAAGTTGGGATTGGTGACAGTTTGATTTTCTCGCTCTAAGAGAGAAGCAATGCTAAAATCAATGATTTTTACTTCTTTTGTCTCTGGGTTAATTAGGATATTTTGGGGCTTAATATCTTTATGGATCACATTACTGTGATGAATCTCTCCTAGAGTGTTTGCTAACTGAATGCCGATTTTGAGAAATGCGTTTATAGCCAAGGATTGATTTTTGAGAAAATCTTTTAAAGATTGACCGCTAAAATTTTCTACTATCAGCGCTAAGCCGTTATGATAGTTTTCTAAGGCTATGGGCTTGACTATTCCTTCACTTTCTAAATGTCTGAGAATTTTATGTTCGTGTCTTAAGCGGGAAATTTCTTCGATTGTCGGATGCTCGGCCTTAAAGGTTTTGACGATCGCGGAGGTTCTATCAACGTGTCTTGTGGCGCGATAAATAATAGTATTGACACTTTCGTAAATGGCTTCGCTTAGGTTGTAACCGAAAATGCTAGTGGTCATCTGCGTAATTTCACTAATAAGAAATTGAAGAGCAGGCGGTATTCTGAGTAGGTATACTGATATTTATGACCGGATTAAAAAAATCTTCTAATGCACTACAAATAAGTATAATCTAAGCTTTTTAAATATTTTTTTAAATTTAACAAATCTAAATATAAAAAAAACTAATAGTTGTCCGCCAGTATGAATATCTAGAGCCTTTATCATAAAGAGGAGGTACAATAAAAACAGTAACTCAACCAGATTAAAAGATTTTATAATGTAACTTAATGGACTGCGAAATCTATCGCTTTTCCTAATTATTGTACAGGTTTCCCATTACGCTCCTGAAGTCCTCCCCATTCCAGTGCATCCAGGCTCCAATAAGCAAGAGCAAAAATGAGAACCAGGCTAAGCGAAACGATCGTCAATTGCCAAAGGGCGAAAAGCCAGCGAGATTTTGCGGTGCGATCGGTTGTCATAACTATTTTCCGAAAATGAATAAACTGATTGCTCTGTGACAGCCCATCTCTTCTAGTAGGAAACTAGCTTCTAGAGCAGTGTGAGGTTTTACGCTGCTATACAAATACTAGACAAGTCTAGACATTGCTTCTTACTTCATCGGGAGCATGGGAGCGGCTATCCCTCAGTAAGCTTTCACGATGAAGCCCAACGTGATAAATTAATCGCTGCGTTTAAATCTCTGTCCATCGAATGACCACAACTTCCGCAGTTGTAAGTTCTTTCTTTCAGCGGCATATCTTGAATATGCCCGCAGTTTGAACAGGTTTTACTAGACGGAAACCAACGGTCAGCAACAATTACTTCACAACCAAACTTTTTAGCCTTGTATTCTAACTGACGTTTGAATTCATGAAATCCACAGTCAGCTATTACCTGTGCTAGCTTGTGGTTTTTCAGCATCCCAGAAATATTTAAATCTTCTACTACTATCGTTGCGTGGTTTTTGCATAAGTAAGTAGTGATTTGATGAAGAGTGTTTTTTCTGAGGTTTGCTATTAAAGCATGATGCTTTGCTAGCTTGCACTTTGCCTTGAATCTATTGCTGGAGCCATTCTCCTTCCTGGATAATTCCTTTGACAATCTACACAACTTACTTAAGTGGGTTTTGTAGTGTTTTGGATTCGGGAATACTACGCCAGTTGACAGCGTAGCTAGAACCTTGACCCCCAAATCGACTCCAGCAATCTCGTGACTCTTAACTGTTGGTTCATGACTCTGTTCGTAGGCGAACGCGATAAACCAACTGTCGGCAGTACGTGAAATAGTAATTGATTTGCAAGTAGTGTGAGGTAATCCTTCATAGGTTTTTACCCAACCGATTGTCGGCAGCTTGATAGACGTACCGCCTACAGGTATTGGTTTACCACTTGCGTCAATCGTGAAAGAGTCATGATGTCCCTTTTTCTTGAACTTGGGATATCCACCTTTCTTCGAGAAGAAACGAGAGAAAGCGTCACCTAGATTATCGAAGGCGTATTGAGTTATCTTCTGGCAGATCACCCTTTCTTTAATCCATGTAAACTCAGGTTTTACATGATTGTTGAAGAATTTCTTAAGTAGGTATTTGTTGGGCTTTAATCCATCTTTATAAAGGTGGCTCCAAGTAGCCAGTCCCCAGTTATAAGTAAACCGAGCTATTCCAGCGTGTTTGCTCATGACCGTTGATTGACTTTTGTTTAACTTTAACTTTGTTTTGATGGATAAAAGCATTGTTCGACCTCAACACTGTATTTATGTGTTCAATTCTGCCACCTCTTGTACGGGTTTGTCAATAGCATTTTTCAAGTTCTCCTAGATTTCCTTGGAGTAATTCCGCAGACCGTATAATCGGCAAAAAAACAGTGGATTATCGCCATCAAATCTTCTACTAATTCCTGCTGAGGAGACAAGGACTCCTGAGAAAGCGACTACAATTTCACATCCAACTGATACGGCAAGTTTTTGAATGAACTCAAAAGCAAAATGACACATTCTATCTTTGTGTGCAATTACTATTATTGATATTTCGCCTTTAAGCATTGACAGCATAATTGCTAAAAACTTTTTCCTTTTGAAGTTTAGTTCGCCACCAATTTCCGATACCCAGTCATCGACGGTCAACCCTCTACCCAAGCAGAAGGCAACCAAAAGCAAGTAGCTGATTTTTCAGTTCTGGCTTTTGGCCGCCCGACGACACTCGGCAGTAGACAATCGTTTTTCGCTTGGCTTCTGTGGGTTTCAAGCCGTTGGCTATTAAAAAGTCATCTTCTGTGTAAAATCGATGACCCGACAGGGTGCGCTTGGCCGGTAACTTAAGAGCGACATCCCAGCGCTGAAGGGTTTTTACTGATAGTCCAAGCTTTTTTGCAAATCGCGCAGGGTTTGAACATGGGACACCCAAGAGGTTTGTCTATAAGTGTACTATTTTGTCTATTTAATCGCTAGCTAGGTACTTGCTCTGTATTAGATTGTTGCCCTTGTCAGGCAGTTTGGGCACAACAAGAGGTAATGACGATCGCAGCGATATCAGATTGTTGTCCTTGTAAAGCAGTTTGGGATCGAGCAAGAGGTAATGACGATCGCGCCGATCGCCCAACCAGCCCAGAAATCCTGTTTCAGCTTCATTGGCATTCATCCAAACACAGCATAATATATTGCAGTTACGCCTACATCAGAGTGAACCATCTCCTGTAGACTCAAACGCAGGAAAGCAAGTTTATGGAGGAGCATCGATAATGCAGTGGATTGTAGCGCAACAACCCCCCCTAGGTAGCAGTTCCGCCATAGAAAGCCAAACGTCAGGAGCCATTCCACAACTGATCGTCATCTTGATCATTTTGCTGCTGCTTGCAACTGTTGTTGCTCTGGTAACCCAGCGGTTAAGAATTCCTTATGTTACAGGTTTGGTGTTGGCAGGGTTGCCAATCACAGAGGTTTTGTCCCGTCGAATTGGTTTAGACCCCTCTTTAGTATTAAATCTTTTCCTACCAATTCTGATTTTTGAAGCCTCGATCAATACTGATATCAGCCGTCTCCGCAGCACCTTTAAGCCGATCGCGCTGCTGGCGGGTCCAGGCTCGATCTTTTCCTCAGCAATTATCGCTGTTCTGGTTAAATTTGGGCTGGGGCTAGACTGGATTCCAGCGTTGCTGATCGGAGTCATTTTGGCAAACACGGATACAGTCTCGATGATCGCAGTTTTTAAGGAGCTCCGCGTGCCTTCTCGATTGTCTACCATTGTTGAGGGAGAAACTCTGTTCAATGATGCGGCTGCTCTAATTTCATTTAATTTGGTTTTGGTCATTTATTCGACAGGCTCTCTCACCGCTGTACAAGGCGTGAAAGAACTGCTCGTGGTTGCGTTAGGTGGGGCAGTGGTCGGGGGTGTTTTAGGTTACTTGAGCGTGCCGATATTTGTTCGCTTAAACGATCCGTTGAGTAGCCTTTTGCTAACCGTCGCTCTCGCATTGGGAACCTTCCAAATCGGACAATTTTTAGGCGTATCGGGCGCGGTGGCGGTGGTCATCACCGGACTTGTTTTTGGCAACCTCGGGCTGCCTCGCAGTTCGTCTGCCTCGGATCGGATTACCTTGCTGAGTTTCTGGGAATACGCTGGTTTTGGCGTCAATACGTTTATTTTCCTGCTGATTGGAATTGAAATTAACCCGCTGACGCTGTGGAGAATTTTGCCATCCATTTTATTGGTCATTCTGGCCTATCAACTGGGACGGATTCTCTCGGTCTATTTGTTATTAGCGGGGCTGCGCTGGTTCGATCGCCCCATTCCGCTACGCTGGCAGCACATTTTGGTTTTAGGGAATATTAAAGGGTCTCTCTCAATGGCCTTAGCTGTTGCGATTCCCTTGACCCTACCAGGACGCGATAACATTATTGCCCTGGTTTTCGGTGCAGTTTTATTCTCCTTGGTCGGACAGGGATTAAGTTTACCGTGGATAGTAAAACGGCTAAAAATTAGCCGTGTTTCTGATGTAATGCAGGAAGCTGGGCAGTTACAGATTCAGTTGATCGCTTCCAAAGCGGCTCAAGATGAGCTAGATAGTTTGCTGAAATCTGGCGTGTTGCCGAAGGCAGTTTACGAGGAGTTGTGGGCATCGTATCAAGCACGAGTAGCACACTCTGAGCGAGAGCTGCGCGATCTATACAATAAACATCGGGCCGGTCAAATAGAGGGCGATCGCAGCGGGCTAGATACGATTCGACGGCGATTGCTCCTAGCAGAAAAAGGAGCCGTTAGCGATGCGCTCCGCAAGCGAATTGTTCCAGAGGATCTGGTTCATCCTTACATCAAAGATTTGGATGAGAAACTTCTAACGTTGGCAGATGACTAGCGCGAATGCCTAGGTAATCAATCATGGGGTGAACTAGCTCTGGACGGGTGACGACGAGAATGGTAGAACCTGCTTCTAGAACAGTATTGCCGTTCGGAATCTCCAGATTGGCGCAGGAATGGCATTGATAACCAATAATCAGCGAACCTGTTGGAAAACGGGGGTCTTGAGCAATTTGAGCAACGGTGCGGCCTGCCACATTGCAATCGCCTGGAACTGGCAGCTTTAGCACCTCGACTTGCCCTTGTTCAAAGTGCATCATCGACTCGATTTGAGGGTATTCAATCGCATTTGCCATTGTTGCGACTGCCAAATCAATCGTGCTGATGATGTGACTGGCCCCGGCAAGTCGATAGGCTTCCATGAATTCGCGATCGCGCATTCGCACCACAATATGGGAAATGCCATAGCTCCTGGATAGGGTGATCAGCGCTAAATTCAGTGCATCATCCCTGAGTGATGCAACGACTGCGCTTGCTTGTTTAATTCCGGCTTCCAGAAGAACCGTTGTGCTAACTGCACTGCCTTCAAATGCCATCACTCCGATTTTTTCACGAGCAAAGCGACAGGCAAGCGGGTCAACATCAATGATGGCAACCGTATGACCGACTTTTAATAACTGCTGGGCTAAACCCAGCCCCATCATTCCTGCTCCACCAATTAATACGTACATGACTGACTGTCATCCCAAGAATGAACATTACAGATTTATCACTATAAAGCTACATAATCTTAGGAACTTTAAAAAACTCCCCATCGCGATCGGGAGCTCCCTCCAAAATACTTTCTCCGTTAGCAAAAGGTTGCAAATCGTCCGATCGCATTACATTGCTAACATCGATCGCCCGCGTTGTCGGCTGCACCTTACTCGTATCCAGTTCGCTCAACTGCTCAAAATAATCCAAAATACCGTTCAGTTGACCGGTAAACTGCTCTTCTTCTTCAGGCGTTAATTCCAATCTAGCTAAATTCGCTACTTTCCGAACTTCTTCTCTGTCAATCATAAAAATTGGGAATTGGGAATTGGGAATTGGGAATGGGGAATTGGGAATTGGGAATTGGGAATTGGGAATTGGGAATGGGGCATTTGGAATGGGGCATTTGGAATTGGGAATTTGGCCGAAAAGAATCGGGAATTGGGCATTTGTTATTTGAAAAACTCCTAACAAATAACCACTAACCACTAACTACTAACTATTACCGATTACCCATGCCCCATGCCCCATGCCCTATTCCCCATTCCCCATTCCCATCATAGTTAAAAATACACATCAATCTGCGATCGGCCACTCGTCTTCAGCCAATTTTGCACCTCAATGTAATTGTTCGGGGCCAAGCGAATAGCCTCCTTCCAATAATCTGCAGCTTTATCAAACAGCCCTTCCGCCACTTCAAAATTGCCAGCTTCCTTTTCCTTTTCCCCTTGATAGTGGTAAATCACAGCAATATTATTCAGCGCTTGCGGCATTCTCGGATTGAGCTCTAGGGCCTCGTCGTAATACTCCAAAGCTTTCTCGTGTTCGCCGTTGCTAGTATGGATCAGCCCCATATTGTACAAGACATAACTGCGATCGTAAGGATCTTCCTCCAGCTTCAGCGCTTCATGATAATTGTCCAGCGCTTCAGCATATTCGCCATCTGCTTGAGCTGACATACCATCCCGGTAATAAGCAAAAGCTTCCTTCGCCTGCTTTTTCGCCGGCATAATCTTCAGGATGATATCAGCCATTACCGTGAAACTTTTGTCAATAAAGTTATCGTTGCGTTGAGTTCTTGGCATATGCGATTCTTTGGTTAGCGACTAATCAGAAAAATTAGCCTGTAAAGTTTTCCAATTAATAATTGCGTAACTGTTTTAGTTGGCAGTTATGTTGAGGGCGCTAAAAAGTCTAGTCGATCGCAAGTGCGAACCTTAAAACACGCCCTTGGGTTTAACACCCGCGCAAGCTCTATCTATTTTATATAAGTCTTGCAAGACTTGCAAAAAAACTAGATTTCTTTAACATATCTCTGGCACTCTACACAAAACTTACAAAAACCCGCGCAGAAGGGAAAAGTTCTGCTGTAGGGTGCAGGGGCGATCCTCTTCGAGGGCTTTCCTTCGGATCGCTTCGCTCGCGCACCCTACTAACTGTACCCACAATCCCCCGCCGTTGGCCCTCAGAGCCAACAAGCACATAGCCAGCCGAGGCAAAATTCGATCGCAAAGTTTTATTAAGCTATCCGGGTTTAGCCAACACTTAAAAGTTATTCGGCAAAACACTAGCAATATTTGGCTCCAAAGTCAAGGGCAGCATCAAAAAAATTCAGAACCCCGATCGTCAAAACCAGCTCGAATTCCCGCAATATATAATAAAAATAACCGGGTAATTTTCACAGAGAGAAACCTATGGCTCCGAATCCCACCATTATGCAAGCCGTCGAACAACTGGGCTACCGCGTTACGGTTGGAGACGTGGCGGCAAAAGCTGGATTAGATGTCAATTTTGCCCAGCGAGAACTGTTAACCCTCGCCTCTGAAGCAGGCGGCAACCTGCAAGTAGCAGAATCCGGCGACATTGCCTACCTATTTCCCAAAAACTTTCGAGATATTTTGCGAAACAAATTCTTGCGCTTGCAGTTGCAGGAATGGTGGCAAAAAATCTGGCGAGTTTTATTTTACCTGATTCGGATATCTTTTGGCATAGTGCTGGTAGCTTCCATCCTGTTGATTTTTGTGGCTATAACTTTACTGCTCTCCAGTATGAACAGCGACAATAACGGGGGAGGAGGAGACGGTGGCGGCGGCGACAACAGAGGCGGCGGCTTTTTCTTTTTTCCCTACTTCTGGAACGACTTACCCTGGATATTTTACTGGAACCATAACGAACCTTACTACCAGCAGCAATCGCGCTTAACCGGCCAAAAACCCCAGATGAGTTTTCTGGAAGCAGTTTTCTCCTTTCTATTTGGAGATGGCAATCCCAATAACAATCTAGAAGAGCGCAAGTGGAGCGATATTGCGGTGGCAATTCGCAACAATCGAGGCGCAGTCGCCGCCGAACAAATTGCCCCGTATCTCGACAATCTCGGACAGGGATACGCGCGAGAATACGAAGAATATATGTTACCTGCTCTCGCCCGTTTTGATGGCCGCCCCGAAGTCAGTCCCGAAGGGCAAATAGTCTACCATTTCCCGCAATTGCAAACCACAGCCACCGAGAGAAATACTGAACCAGTAGCAGCTTATTTGCGAGAAATGCTGTGGCGTTTCAGCCAGGCCAGCTCGGGCCAAGTCATGCTCGCAGCAGGGTTGGGAGCCGTCAATCTTGTCGGTGCGTTAGTTTTAGGAAATTTATTAGCTAAAAGTGCGATCGCAGGTGGATTTATCGGTTTCGTCAGCGCTATTTATCCAATTCTCCTGATTTACGGTGTCGGATTTCTCGCAATTCCTTTAATTCGCTACTTCTGGATTCAGTGGAAAAATAGCAGGATAGAAGCCCGCAATCAAGAGCGGCAGCAGCGAGCAATGTTATTAAACGAACCAGATACCAACTTGCTCCAAAAACTAGCCTACGCCCGGGAATTTGCAGCAGAAAACGTTCTGACAGGAGAAGACTTAGCTTATACAACAGAAACCGAATTAACCCAACAAGAACTAGAACAGTCAGCCAAAATAGATGCCGAATGGCAGCGCAGGATCGATCGATTTTAGATTTTAGATTTTAGATTTTAGATTTAGCGGTTTTGAGCCACAATCTAAAATCGTCAGTTCAGGACTCATCAAGACCAAACAAATCGATTTTGTCAACCGCGACTAAGGGCTGCAACGAAGTATTTTTGTCCCTAAAACCAGGTTTCTGCTTTAGATTTTATATCGACTCCGGTAGCATCGGAATTAATATTACTCACAGTCAGGACACGGCACTGCCGTGTCCCTACCCCGATTAATTTTAGGGACTTAGGCACTGCCGTGTCCTCTATATCATTCCTATGCAACCGGAAACAACATTAGATTTTAGATTTTAGATTTAGCGATTTTGAGCCACAATCTAAAATCGTCAGTCCAGGACTCATCAAGACCAAACAAATCGATTTTGTCAAGCACGGCTAAGGACTGCAACGAAGTATTTTTGTCTCTAAAACCCAATACGCTTGGGTTAATGTTTTTTTAGTCATTGCGAGCTTTGGGCTCAGCATAAGCCCGAAGGGCCCGCACGCGCCTTCGGAGTATCTGTTTTTCACAGGGTTGGGTCTCCAGGAGTGTCTTATCCCAAGCGTATTGTGCCATAACCAATCATAAAAAACGGGCGATGAGTGCTGACACCTGTGTCACCCTGATTGGTTAGGTCTTCTGAGCAATGATGTAAACATGATTTTCAGGATATTGATCGTATTCGAGATGGCGGCAGGTGCAGTGATGCTCACTTATAATTCGTAGGAAAGCATCTACTCCCAAAGTGCTGTACTCGAAGTCCTGACCTTGAAATGACCCAGAAATTTCATTATTTGTATGTCCGCCACCACAGGTAAACAGGATTACTCCGTCAGACTCAAGAGCATTGCATAGCTTTTTCATCACAGGCTCTTGCATATTGAGCGGTAGATGAAAGGTGCTATCCCAAGCACAAATTAAGCTGTAAAGTTTTCCAGGAATCCAGTGGCAGATGTCTTCTACACAAAATGTGACTTCTGGATGCAATTGAACCGCTAAATCGATCATTTCTCTAGAAATATCAAGTCCTTCCGGCTGAAATCCCTGCTTGGATAAGATGTCGATAAAACGTCCGCTACTTCCACACCCTACATCAAGGGCTGAGTGCCTTCTAGAAGTAAATTGGATTGCCCGCTCCAATTGGGCAATTCCGTATGATGAATTTTGATGCTTAATCTGCCACCATTGGGCAATTAAATCGTATCGGGCTGCTAGCTCTTTTGGCTCCATATATAGCAATCCTAAATGATTTGCTTGCATTATACGCGAGCTTTCTGGCTCGCACTGCAAGGATTCTGGTCTCGCTCGATTTTGCGGCTGATGCGAGGATTGCTATAGTAACCTAACGATGCACATCCTCTGTCACAGAGTTTTTCTGGCTATATTTCAATACGCTTGGGTTAATGTTTTTTTAGTCATTGCGAGCTTTGGGCTCAGCATAAGCCCGAAGGGCCCGCACGCGCCTTCGGAGTATCTGTTTTTCACAGGGTTTGGTCTCCATGAGTGTCTTATCCCAAGCGTATTGCTCTAAAACCCGGTTTCTGCGTAAGTGGCGATCGTAAATCTCAACTCCGACGAACGTTTGTAGTGATGACTGAAATTCTCAGAATATTCTGAGAACTTTACTCCTGACTGCAAAGCTGTTTGATTGGAGTCGATCGCTCGGACAGGATATGATATCGTTTCCGGTTGCATCGGAATCATAAAATCGAGTCAACAGTCAACCGATTTTAGATTTGAGATTTGAGATTTGAGATTTTTAACACTCAACAGTCAACCGATTTTAGATTTTAGATTTGAGATTTGAGATTTTTAACACTCAACAGTCAACAGTTAACAGTCAACAGTCAACCGATTTTAGATTTTAGATTTGAGATTTTTAACAGTCAACAGTCAACCGATTTTAGATTTTAGATTTTAGATTTTTAACACTCAACAGTCAACACTCAACAGTCAACAGTCAACAGTCAACAGTCAACAGTCAACAGTTAACAGTCAACAGTTAACAGTCAACAGTCAACAGTCAACAATCACGGACGGTGTAACCGAAATTGATATGACAGTCAATTTTGCGGCGTGTGAGGCTCTTTCGTATTCCTAGTTTTTTTAACAACCTTATGGCGTTTGAAAATCAAACTATTTTGGTCGTACTTCGAGTCGTGGCTCAGAGTTACAAGTTCCCACCCATCCTCCCCCAACTGATTGACAAATAGATGCAGCGAGCCTTGTTTCCAATCTCGCTGTTCTTCACCGTTTACATATAAACTAATCAGTTTGTTTCCAAAAGGATACATATTTGCATCCACAAATAAATACTCCCACTTTTGCATAGCAATCCTTAATGTAGTTATTTCTTATTGGTTATTTGTTAGTGGTTGGTAATTGTTAGGTATTTTTGGTGAATTTTGAGTAGCTAGTAATGACAAATAACCAATCACAAATAACCAGTAACAAATAACAAATTTGTAGCAGTTACTGCACTGCAATTCTAGCCAAAGTAGCACCCCGGTAATAGTGCAACAAAATCTGCTGGTAGCCGTATCCCTGCCTGGCCAAATTATAGGCCCCCCACTGACTCATTCCTACAGCGTGACCGAAACCTTTGCCAGCAACTTGAAAACCCGTAGGAGGCCGCCCGCTATTTCTCCCACTAAAAATCCCGCCGTACTGAGGAATCACAGTAAAGCGGGTACTCCTCAAATTTAGAACCCGACGCAAATCGGCGCCACTCATGACCCTAGAACCGCCATCTCCGACCACTTTCAT
Organism: Microcoleus sp. N3A4; assembly: GCF_036701805.1. Lineage (NCBI taxonomy): Bacteria > Bacillati > Cyanobacteriota > Cyanophyceae > Oscillatoriales > Microcoleaceae > Microcoleus > Microcoleus sp. N3A4. The sequence continues at coordinate 146,555 of NZ_JAUBRJ010000007.1, read as the reverse complement.
ACTAAGGACACTTCCATAACGGGTAGTGCGTTCAGGCTTCATCGAGATCACATTTCCGACGCCAGAAATTTTGCTGCTGATTTGAGCCCGGGAAAAATTTTCTTTCCACTGGTACACCGGCGCCCCTTGGTCGAAGTCAGGAACACCGCGCAGGTAAGGCAGGGGTTCCGTCCAAACATCCTCGACATTTTCAGTATGTCCCCCAGAGGCAGAGTGGAAAACGGCTAAAATAATCTGACCGTTGTAGGCCAGAACTTGACCGGCGGTTGCATCGACTGCGGAATAAGTCGCAGAAGATTCTGTTTGCAGTCCTTTGTAAACCTGCGAAGACTGAGTGTCGTCCACATCGTAAAGGTCGGTTTCGCTTTTGAGGCGCTGGTGGATAGCGTAGGAACGGGCGGCGACTGCTTGGGCTTTCAAAGCCTCAGTAGGCCAATTGCTACTCATTTCGGCGCCGAGAACGCTGTAGAGATACTGTTCGATATCGACGTAGTTGACGGCAGTCAAGCCTCCTTTTTGGGGAACTAGAAGCGTGCGTCCCCGATACCAACGATCGCCAATCCAAACATAACCGTTTCCCGTCGGCTCGATCCAAACTTGGTTGGCTGCCCAGCGACCGATCGCCACTGTTCCCGATCGAAATTGAGCCGACTGAGAACTGTTTGCGGGCAGTTCGCCCAAATTGCGCCCGCTACCGTCGCGGATTGCAGCCTTAGTAGAACTCCCGACTTTTACCTGACTTGCTCCGTCTTGTACCGCTACTCGCAAGATCAGCGCGGCCTGTGCTGGGGCTACCATTACCAGCCAAAACAATAGCGAAATCCAAAAGTAGCGTTTTTTTAATGTCGAAAGAACGGAAGCAAAGAATACTCCTGATTGCATTTGAAAATTTTCCTCCTGTGCTGTACGAGTTTAAGAATTTTTAAGGGGAAGGGAAGGGAGGGGAAAAAGAAAGGGGAACGGAAGAAATAAAACGTTAGAATTGGGTCGATCGCCCTGTGCGCTTGTCAAAAATGATTTTAGCGACTAGATGTTCGCAGGAACAGCGATTTATACCGATGCCTGCCTGCGACTATTTCCTGAATGTCGGATTGACCGCACTCTGGATATATGTAACATATTTTTTAAGACTTAATTGAGGTGATTTGACTCTTGCAGATTACATTTCTCGGAACTAGCTCCGGCGTCCCCACGCGATCGCGCAACGTTTCCAGCATCGCCCTCCGCTTGCCCCAGCGAGCCGAACTCTGGCTGTTTGACTGCGGCGAAGGAACCCAGCACCAGTTTCTCCGCAGCGACCTAAAAGTCAGCCAACTGAGCCGCATTTTCATCACTCACTTGCACGGCGACCACATTTTCGGCTTAATGGGTTTGCTGGCTAGCTGCGGTTTGGCGGGAAATGTCAAGCGCATCGATCTTTACGGGCCTCCGGGACTTGAAGAATATTTGCAAGCTGGCGTTCGCTATTCTCAAACTCATTTTTCTTATCCGGTTAAGGTACACAAAATTCACGAGGGAGTCATCTATGAAGATGACGAATATATTGTTAGCTGCGGCCCTTTGAAGCACCGAGTTACTGCTTTTGGTTATCGAGTAACTGAGAAAGACCGTCCGGGACATTTTGATGTAGAAAAAGCGAAGGCTGCGGGTATTCCTTCGGGGCCGCTTTACGGTCAATTAAAACAAGGAAAGACCGTAAAGTTATCGGACGGGCGACAGTTTAAAGGTACTGATTTTTGCGGCCCGGATCAAATCGGGCGCAAGTTTGTGTATTGTACTGACACGGTTTTTTGTGACGGGGCGGTGGAATTGGCGAAGGATGCGGATTTGTTGGTGCACGAAGCGACTTTTGCTCATCAAGATGCTCAAATGGCCTTCGATCGCCTGCATTCAACTTCGACAATGGCGGCTCAAGTTGCTTTGATTGCTGGGGCTAAACAGCTAATTATGACGCATTTTAGCCCGCGTTACGCTCCGGGAAATGCGATCGTCCTGGATGATTTGCTTAAAGAAGCGCAGGCAATTTTTCCGAATACGAAAATGGCTTACGATTTTTTGACTTACGAAGTACCCAGGCCTGTTGAAGAGTAGGGTTAATCTCACATCTTACACCATTCTCAAGAACAGGCAAGATGCCTGTTCCACAATCAAATTCATTCTTTGTGGAACAGGCATCTTGCCTGTTCAGGAATTAGAGATTGACACTACTGTTTTGGAGTGGTTTAAATCTCAAGGTCGTGGTAAAATGAAAAAACCAATTCAATGGCGTTTTATGTCAAATCTTGAATTATTAACCCAACTTCAGCAATTGTCCCGTACTGATAAATTTCAGATGATGCTGTTTTTAATAGCAGAATTGGCGAAAGAAGAAGGAATTGTTATGGGCAATGAATCTGCTGAAATCATGTATTCTGTGCATACCTCTAATAGTGCAGCAGAGCAATTGATGCAGTTACTAGAAACAGAACAAAAACAAACTCAAAATGTTTAATGGTAGGCGATATTCTTTTCAACCTAAACGAGATGAATCAGGTGTTTTAGCTGATGTTCCGTATCTGCCTTTAACACTAACTTATCAAAATCGTTCTGTTGACGTGATGGGTTTACTGGATACAGGAGCTAGTGTAAATGTTTTGCCCTATAATGTTGGGGTGCAATTAGGGGCAATTTGGGAAGAGCAAAGATTTTCTGTTACTTTAGCGGGAAATTTAGCGAGTGCTGAAACGAAAGGGTTATTAGTCTTGGCAAAAGTAGGGGACTTTGATCCAGATCAGTTAGTTTTCGCATGGACTAGGGTGAATAATATTCCGATTCTTTTAGGACGAACTAATTTTTTCACTGAGTTTGATGTTTGTTTTTATGGGTCACAATTAGCGTTTGAAGTGTGTCCTAAATTTAAGGATGGTTGAGATTATCAATCTTTTAAAATGCTGCGTTGCAGCCAGGTATAGACACTGGAAAATCCTAATTTTTTTTATTCGATATTGACAGGACACAAAATATGCGGTTTATTATCAAATAAAATATAAGCTGTTGAACATTTAAAACAGATTGTATGGTGCCGGGCGTCCTAAGTGTTTCCCGTTTAAGCGGAGCGTGTTGGCGGATGACGCACCCGGAACAGCCAAGTTAGTGGTTTAAATGCACAACAGCTTACAATTATCACAATAGTTATAAAAATGAAAAACGAGTCGATCGCTGGAATCGCTGCACTTGGTGGTTCGTCATAGGGTGGTTCAATTACAATTGCCACCGTACCTATAGCCACTACTGCAACAGTGCCTGCTGCTGGTGTCGCAGGTTGGTTGGGCTTGACAACGACAGCAACAAATATTGTGGCTGCAAAGAGTGACTCTCCCAGTTGCAGGAATTGTGGCAGCAGGGGCACTTTTAACCTACGGAGGTTATCAAGCTTATAACTTCGTCAATAAAAATCAGTAACCGTTTTGTTGAGTACAGGACTTACGCATCTATTGTCTGTCATTCTGCTCCCGACCCGGAGTTTACTTGCAGAACGGAGTGAAGGGTTCTGCAAGTAAACTCCGCGAAAAATCTCGCTCGATTCTTCGCTTCGCTCAGAATGACATAATTACAATGACTTCCCGTTGCTCTAAAATCTCCTCATCCGCCTTCGGGCTATACACCTAATCCACAAACTGCCCGCATAACGCCCTTACTCAATAGTTTGTGGAAATGATTTGCTTAATCAGCAAGGGACAAGAGAGGTCAATTATTCAATCCAAAATCCAAAATCCAAAATCCAAAATCGGTCGATCGCCCCCAGCGACGGCCCAGGAGAGCCAATGCTTGCTACAATCGGGAAAGGTAAATGTTGTGGCTAACACTACAGCCCCTAATGCTGCAAACTAAAGCTAATTATTAAAAATCTGCCTCTCCTGCCATGTTTAAAAATCTGCTCGGCGACCCCAACGCACGTAAGCTTAAGAAATTTCAGCCTTGGGTAGCTGATATCAATATCCTGGAAGAAGACTTCCGCGCACTCTCAGACGACGGCCTCAGAGGGAAAACGGCGGAGTTTCAAGAACGTCTGGCAAAAGCTAAATCTCTCAACGAAGAAAAAGAGATCCTAGACGAAATTTTGCCGGAAGCTTTTGCAGTGGTGCGGGAAGCGGGACAGCGGGTTTTGGGACTGCGGCACTTTGATGTCCAACTCCTCGGCGGCATCATTCTGCACAAAGGCCAAATTGCCGAAATGAAAACTGGTGAGGGCAAAACTTTGGTGGCGACGCTGCCGGCTTACCTCAACGCCCTCAACGGTAAAGGCGTACACATCATTACCGTCAACGATTATCTCGCAAGGCGGGATGCAGAATGGATGGGGCAGGTGCACCGCTTCCTGGGATTGACTGTGGGACTGATTCAGCAGGGCATGGATCAGGTGGAACGAAAGAAAAATTATAACTGCGATATTACCTACGCGACTAACAGCGAGGTGGGCTTTGATTATTTGCGGGACAACATGGCTACTGTCATGGAAGATGTAGTGCAGCGTCCTTTTAATTTCTGCGTGATTGACGAGGTTGACTCGGTGCTGATCGATGAAGCACGGACGCCTCTGATTATTTCCGGCCAGGTGGAACGCCCCAGCGAGAAGTATATGCGGGCGGCTGAGGTAGCTGCTGCTCTGAGAAAGGAAAATGAAGAACATTACGAGGTTGACGAAAAGGCTCGGAATGTGCTACTGACAGATGAAGGCTTTGGTGAAGCTGAGAATTTGTTGGGTGTTACGGATTTGTACGACCCGGCTGACCCTTGGGCGCATTACATTTTTAATGCGATTAAGGCCAAGGAATTGTTTATTAAGGATATTAACTACATCGTCACTCCCGATCGCGAAGTGGTGATTGTCGATGAGTTTACCGGCCGGGTGATGCCGGGACGGCGCTGGAGCGACGGTTTGCACCAGGCGATCGAAGCGAAGGAACGGGCGGAAATTCAGCCGGAAACTCAGACCCTGGCGACGATTACTTATCAGAATTTCTTTTTGCTTTATCCGAAGCTGTCGGGGATGACTGGGACGGCGAAGACTGAGGAGACAGAGTTTGAGAAGATTTACAATCTGGAAGTGACGCTGATTCCCACTAACCGGATTACGAGCCGCACTGACCTTTCGGATATGGTTTACAAGGCAGAGGCCGGCAAGTGGAATGCGATCGCCCAAGACTGCGCGGAAATGCACGAAATCGGTCGGCCGGTGCTGGTGGGCACTACGAGCGTGGAAAAGTCGGAGTTGCTGTCGCGGCTGCTGCTGGAACGCAAAATTCCTCACAATTTGCTCAATGCTAAACCGGAAAATGTGGAGCGGGAATCGGAAATTATCGCTCAAGCCGGACGCAAGGGTGCTGTGACGATCGCCACGAACATGGCCGGGCGCGGTACAGACATCATTTTGGGCGGTAATTCTGAGTACATGGGCCGCTTGAAGTTGCGGGAATATCTGATGCCCCGGATCGTGCAGCCCGAGGATGAGGACGGCTTTTCGCTGGTGCAAGTGCCCGGTATTGGCGGCCGCCCCGCACCTCAAGGTTTTGGTCAAACTGCGAAAAAGGTAAAGTCTTGGAAAGCTTCGGCGCAGATTTTCCCGACGCAGCTATCGAAAAATGCCGAGCAAATGCTCAAGGCGGCGGTGGAATTGGCGGTGAAGGAGTACGGCGAGCGATCGCTCTCGGAATTGCAAGCCGATGATATCGTGGCTATAGCTTCGGAAAAAGCGCCGACAAAAGACCAGGTAATTCAAAAATTGCGGGAAGCTTACAATTTAACCCGCAAGGAATACGATGCTTTTACCAGCACCGAACACGATGAAGTCGTGCAGTTGGGAGGCTTGCACGTCATCGGTACAGAACGCCACGAATCGCGCCGGATCGACAATCAGTTGCGCGGCCGGGCGGGACGCCAAGGAGACCCGGGTTCTACGCGGTTTTTCTTGAGTTTGGAAGACAATTTGCTCAGGATTTTCGGCGGCGAACGGGTGGCCGGTTTGATGAAGGCTTTCGGTGTTGAGGAAGATATGCCGATCGAATCGGGAATGCTGACTCGTTCCCTCGAAGGCGCTCAGAAAAAAGTCGAAACCTACTATTACGACATCCGCAAGCAGGTATTTGAATACGACGAAGTGATGAACAATCAGCGTCGAGCAATCTATGCGGAACGCCGCCGAGTATTGGAAGGTTTGGACTCCAAAGAACAGGTAATTAAGTATGCCGAACAGACGATGGACGACATCGTGGGAGCATACATCAATCCCGATTTACCTTCCGAAGAATGGGAACTCGACAAACTTGTCAGCAAGGTGAAGGAATTTGTTTATCTGCTCGCTGATATGACACCGGATCAGCTAGAAGATTTGTCCGTTGAGGAAATTAAAACATTCCTGCACGAACAAGTCCGCAATGCTTACGACATTAAAGAAGCGGAAGTTAATGCAATCCGAGCTGAATTGATGCGAGATGCGGAACGGTTCTTTATTTTACAGCAAATTGATACTTTGTGGCGGGAACACTTGCAACAAATGGATGCTTTGCGCGAGTCTGTAGGGCTGCGCGGTTACGGTCAGAAAGACCCGTTAATCGAGTACAAAACTGAAGGTTACGAGCTGTTTTTGGACATGATGACGGATATCCGCCGCAATGTGGTTTATTCGCTGTTCCAGTTCCAGCCGCAGCCGGCAATGCAAGTTTCGCCAGAGATGGTTTGAAAATAGTTAACAGTTGACTGTTGACTGTTGACTGTTGACTGTTGCTTCCAGGCTCTTCCTGGAAGTTGCAGATTTGAGATTAAAGCCAATCTTCTTGATCGCTTTTTTGTTTCCTGTAAACTTCTCCTTTAGTGTGAATTTTACGGGTTTGTTCGTAAAGAGTTTCTTCGGTATGATTCCATTTTTGCAGGACTTTTTTTAAGTCTAATTGAATATCTCTAGCACCGGGAAAGCCTCGGTAGCGAATTATTAATCTTGCTAATTCCGATAAATTGTAGTCGGTTGCTTCTCCTGCTAATAAACTATCGACAGTGGCTCGATCGCGCTTGTATTGCGGATGCTGCTGATCTTGAGTTTTTTCTACTGAATCCATACTATTTATATTTCCCAATCATCTGAAAATGTTGCTACAAGCAACCGCCACCCAAAAGCGCGGACATAAATAACTATCATGAATAGAGTCTTAAATCTGCGCTTTATAAACGGTTTGATTCGGATATCATAACAGTCATTAGTCATTAGTCATTAGTCAACAGTCAACAGTCAACAGTCAACAGTCAACAGTCAACAGTTCAGTCATCCCCAGAAATTTTTGTGTTTGTTGACTAATACCAAATAGCCGATCGCCGTGACAAAAGATTTCCCAGGCGCGAATTCCCATAAAACCAATACCTGCAACTGCCAAAGGCATCGCTGCGGCACCTAAAAGCGCGGCAATGGGGGGAAATACCATACAGAGTGTTAAGAGAATGGCGGTAATAACACCGCCAGCAATGCCAGCTTTGGCGGTGGCGATGGCGACTTTTTCAACTAATTCTGACTGGGTAATTTTGCCTTCCACGCACAATAGCGAATTTTCTAAGATAGAAAATATTAACTCAATTACTGCTGCGGCGATCGCCCCTTTCATTGCAGCCCCCACGATTTCGGCAACTGCTGCTTTAAACGCTGCATCCGCTAAAACTTGCTTAGCGACTGCTAATTCTGCGGCAGTCATGTCTGCACCACCGCGAGCACGATTCACCCAAAAATATTCAAAAATTCCGTTAGCAGCTTCGCTTCCGCCTCCATTGACGTGTGCCTGGATGTGACTCCAATCTTTATCTTGACAGAAGTTGCGAATTGCTTCCGGGCCTTGAGCGCGAATTTGGGCGGGTATGGATTCAAATACTTTTGCTGCTTCTTGAACGTTTCGGATGCCGTCACGCATCCCAGCCCTAGCAAATTTGAATTGCAGATTTGTTGGCAGGTTCTCAAAACTGATGTTATGTGCTATTTTAAAAGCTTCTTGAGTGGCGATCGCCCCAGCACTAACCATTGAACTTGGCGCTGATTTTACCCACGCCGTTAATACAGTTGCACTTTCCTCAACTTTAGCAGCGATTTGGTTGGCTAAGTTTTGGGTATCGGCAAAAGTTTCTTGTACTTTAGCAGTTAGCAATTCGAGCGGATTCTGGTTAATTTCCATTTCTATCCAGGTTGCATCGTTAATGATTGAATTATTCTGACTGTAACATTCCTCTTCAACTAAGTGTTATTTTTTACTGAATTGCTTCTAACTCCGGCTGTAAATGTAGAGCTTTTTTTTGATAAAACAAACCTTCATTGATTCGCCCTTGTTTTTCCAAAATATTTCCTAAATTCCAATAAGCAGCGGCTAAATCTGGTTGAATAGCAATAGCTTTTTGATAGTACATTATGGCGTCATCCAGCAAGCCTTGTTTGTAAAACATACTGCCCAAATTAACATAAGCTGCCACAAAATTTGGGTCAAATTCGATCGCCTTGGAATAGGCACGAATCGCCGCGTCTGTTTTGCCTTGGGCTTGCAGGATATTGCCTAGGGTTTTGTAGGCGGCGGCAAAATTCGGTTGGTGGCGAAGTGCTTGGTAACAGGAGGCGATCGCCTCGGCAAATTTTTGTTGATCGTAATAAATTTCGGCAATCTTGTTAAGTGCGATCGCCTCATCAAAATTACCAGATTGTTTGAGTCGATCGCCCGCTTCTAAATACTGCGAGGCTAACTCGGAATTTACGGTCATAAATTTTAGTTGGACAGGCGATATCACTTTAGCATAAACAGGACTTACTCAGAAACCCTATTTGTAGGTACGCCGAAGAGCATCTTACTACTATAGATAGTGTAAAATCGGTGAGAGCAATCTAAAATTTAAAATCTACAATCTAAAATCCCATGACATCACTAACAGGAAAAGTAGCAATTGTGACCGGTGCCTCGCGGGGAATAGGACGCGCGATCGCCCTCCGATTATCCCAGGAAGGCGCGTCGGTTGTCGTCAACTACGCCCGAGGTGCAGAGCAGGCTAAAGATGTTGTGTCAGCGATTGAAGCAGCAGGCGGCAAAGCATTGGCAGTGCAAGCGGATGTCAGCAAAACGGCAGAAATTCGCGATTTGTTCGATCGCACTCTCGAAACCTATTCACAAGTCGATATTTTAGTCAATAATGCGGGAGTAATTCTTTACAAACCTGTGGCGGAAGTTACCGAAGCAGAGTTTGATAATCTTTTTGCAATTAACGTTAAAGGCACATTTTTTGCTTGTCAAGAAGCTGCTAAACGCATGGCAGACGGAGGAAGAATTGTCAATTTTTCCAGTTCGACAACGGCGATGCTACTGCCAACTTACGGGGCTTACGTGGCGACAAAAGGCGCAGTAGAACAGCTAACTCGATCGCTGGCTAAGGAATTGGGCGATCGCCAAATTACAGTCAATGCCATTTCTCCGGGCCCAACGGATACAGAACTTTTCACTGTCGGCAAAACCGCCGAACAAATCCAAAGATTTACTCAAATGGCTGCTTTGGGAAGACTCGGAAAAGTTGAAGATATTGCCGATGTGACGGCATTTTTGTGCAGCGAACAAGCCCGGTGGATTACCGGACAAAATATCCGCGTTAACGGCGGAATAGCGTAATTTTGTCAACTTGATCGCAGAGGATATCTGTCAGGACACGGCAGTGCCGTGTCCCTACCCGAACTACAGAGTTAGTCGATCATGATATGATGAGGATTAAAAATTAAAAATCCCGCCCCATTGTTGCCCTAAACAATCAGGAGAAAACAACCGTGAAAGCTGCTTACTACGAACAAATCGGCAACGCCAAAGATGTCCTCAAAATTGGCGAAATCGATGTACCCGAATTAGGTGCAAATGAAGTGCTAATTAAAGTACGCGCATCCGGCATTAACCCATCCGATGTCAAGCAGCGAAGCGGTTGGGGCGGACTCACAATCCGACACCCGCGAGTCATTCCCCACAACGACGGTGCTGGGGTAATTGAAGCAGTAGGAAAAGACGTGTTGCCGTCAAGAATTGGCGAACGAGTTTGGATTTATGAAGCTACATTGCTCCGCCCGTTTGGTACGGCGGCGGAATATGTTGTTGTGCCCAGCGAACAAGCGGTTTTCCTGCCAGATAATACAGAATTTGCAGCAGGTGCTTGTTTGGGAGTTCCGGCAATGACTGCACACAATTGCGTTTTTAAAGATGGTGCTGTAACTGGGAAAACAATATTAGTTGCGGGCGGCGCGGGTGCAGTTGGAAATTATGCAATTCAATTAGCCAAATGGGGCGGCGCAAATGTTATTGCAACTGTAAGTTCTGCTGAAAAAGCAGAAGTTGCCAAAACAGCGGGGGCAGATTATACTGTTAATTATAAAACAGAAAATATAGCGACACGAATTAAAGAAATTACGAAAGGGGAAGGAGTCGATCGCGTAATTGAAGTTGATTTTGCTAGCAATCTCGAAACCAACTTAAAAGTTATCAAACGCAACGGTGCGATCGCTACTTACGCTTCTGATTCCGATCTAACGCCTCAAATTCCCTTTTACTCATTAGTTTACAAAAATCTAACCGTTCATTACGTGCTAGTTTATGTGATGGACAAAGCAGCCCACCAACAAGCGGCGGCAGATATTACAACTTGTTTGAAAGCAGGAGTTTTGCGCCACGTTATCGCTGAGAGCTTTGCTTTAGACGAGATTGTCAAAGCGCACGAAATGCAGGAAAGCGGAAGGGCGATCGGGAATTTGATTTTAGTTGTCAGTCATTAGTCATCAGTCAAATTTATTTGCATCCCATCCGCGTCGATCCGCGTTCTGAAGCGGTTAAAAATAAAATTACGATGCCCAAGCAAGCAGTAATATCAAATCCGGTTAAATCGGAATCATACATTAGTGCGAGCGTCTCGCTCGCGACATGGATCGCGAGCGAGACGCTCGCACTGACCATCCAAATATACAGCAGATTCCAGGTTTATGAAACACACCCCAGATATATATCCTCGGTAGGGACACGGCACTGCCGTGTCCTCGGTATCATTCCGATGCAACCGGAAACAATACTACTGCTTGCCTAACTCAGGGCGATCGAACAAATCAAGGAGACAGCCGCCACACCTTAATCGTGTCGTCAAAACTGCCGCTGATCAGAGTCTTGTCTTGAGGATTAAAAGCCAATTCCACCCAAGTAGAATGACCCTTCAGGGTACCGGGTTCCCCGCCATCCATCGCCCACAGCTTGATAGTCCCGCTCAAATCGGCGCTGGCGAGCGTTTGGCCGTCGGGACTGAAAGCTAGAGACTGAATTCGATCGGCATGACCCCTAAAAGTCACCTCGCCCGAGGGCTGCGGCCCGTGTTTCGTGGTGATATCCCAAATCCTCACTGTATTGTCCCAACCGCCGCTGCCCAAAATTTTACCGTCAGGGCTGACAGTAAGAGCCGAAACAGCATCGGCGTGACCCGTGAGAGTCGCTTGGAATTCCCCAGTCTTCCAATTCCACATCTTGATAGTACCGTCGCCGTTGCCAGTAAAGAGAGTGTCTTTATAGGGACTGAAAGCCACCGAATGCACGGCGTCAGGAATCCCTTTGAGAGTTTCCAACTCGGCCCCGCCTTCCACTTGCCACAGCTTCAAACTTTTGTCCTTACCGACACTGGCGAGGGCCTGGCCGTCGGGACTGAAAGCCACCGAGAACACGCCGTCTTTGTGTCCGTCCAAAGTCCGAATTAACTTGCCAGAATAGAAATTCCACAATTTAATCGTACCGTCAGCACTGCCGCTGGCGATCGTCCTGCCGTTGGGACTGACGGCCACCGACCACACAGGCCCCAAATGTCCTGCTAAAACCTTGAGCACCTTGCCGTGACGCTTGTGCAGCAGACGAATTGTGCCGTCGTTATTCCCGCTGACTATCACGCGGCCGTTGGGAGTGACTGCTACCGCCCAAACCGGGTTTTTGTCCTGATCCGCCAGAGTGCGTACTGCGGGCCGGGACTGCGATTCCTGACGGCTGAAATCCTGCATGGGGGGCGGATTGAACCGAATTTCGGGAATGCTAGAAGCAGGCTCAGAAGAAGTGAAAGCCTGCGGTGCAGGAGATGGCAAGCGAGAACTTAGCACTACCGACAGCAGGGCAACCGCCGCTCCTCCCCAAAGGGCCAAAGTCCACTTGGGTTTGCTGAGAATCACGTCTATCGGTGCCGGGCCGTGTTTCATGTCTGTGAGAATTGCCTCGATCGCTCGATAGCGTTTTGATGGTTCTCGCTGCACCATTTTATCCAGAATGCGGCCTAGTCGCGCCGAAACTGGTACTTTCAAATAATCCCTCCAGGCCCAACTCTCGGCTTTGATGTCAAACAAATCAAAGGGCGACATTCCCGTTAACAAGTGAATGCAAGTGACGCCCAAACTGTAGATGTCGCTGCTGGGAATAGCTTGACCTTTAATTTGTTCCGGGGCCGCGTATTCGGCAGAACCTGTCACTGTTTCTGTTTTCAGCGGCCCGGTGTTTGCCGGAATTGTCGCGCCGAAATCGACTAAAACTAGCCCAGAGGCACTTTCCTCGGACAGGGGATGCAGATGCTCTTTCCCTGCCAAAGCTGCGGATGCTTGGGGAGTTTTCCGGTGAATAATATTGGACGGTTTGATATCTCGGTGAATCAGTTGATGTTCGTGAACAAATTGCAGGACTGGCAACAATTCGCTCAGCAGATACCAAATTTGAATTTCTTTAACAACACCTTTTTCTGAAAGCCGATCGGCCAAATTGCGGCCTTCGATGTATTCTTGCACTAAATACTGGCAGCCTTCGACTTCAAAAGATGCCAGCAGTTTCGGTATTTGGGGATGTTTGCCCAACTCGCCGAGAACTGAGGCCGAGCCGCGAAATGCCCGGTTTTGCTGGTTTTGACCGTCGGCTGCTGCTGCGGGCCCGCAGAACTGTTGAATGACGCAGCGGGGTTGCGAAGGTTGGTCTTCATCGACTGCTAAGAAGGTGCGGCAAGTGAGACTTTGACCGAGGGTGTGAAAGACTCGGTAGCGGCCTTTTAGCAGCAAATTCGACTCGCAACTTTTGCAGACTGTCGCGCGATCGAGATTTTGGGGATTCTGGCAATTGGGATTGGTGCAGTAACTCATTTGTCTTTCCGCTGGAGACCCCCCGTCCGACATTATTGCTGGTGGGGGAGGAAAGCGGGGCGGTGCGTGCCGCTTCCTGTGGACAAATTAAATAATTGGAATCTTTGCTCGATCATAATTGTTTCCCAGATTTTCGCCACAATTGCACGCGGTCGATCGCGCGTAAATAATTGCTGACTTTCCTGCGAGCAAGGTTTAATAGGTCGATCGTACGGGCGGGCAGGATACCCACCCCACAAGAAAATCATTCTTTGTGGAACAGGCATCTTGCCTGTTCTTTAGAATGGTGCAATATCTCAGTTGTTACGGAATTACGTTATACTCTCATTGCGAATACTTGCATTGCGATCGCAGCAAAGCAATTGCGAGGCAGTGCTAAATATCCGCGATTCTCCCTTCTCTGGAGTCAATCTAAAACCTCAAATCTCAAATTGACTAACAGATGAAAAATTAGGCAACTTTCGCCAAACTAACTACTAACTTCTAACTATTACTTATGCCATTAATTCGCGTCCCCAAATCTTGGGAAATTCTCGACTCCCAAATTACCCCAGAAACAGCTTTTGTCAACCGCCGCCGCTTCATGACAAATTTAATTGGCGCAGGCGTGACGGCTTCGCTGCTACCGCTGACAAGCTGCCAAAGCAATGCTAGCTCAAAAACAGCTTTGGAGGCTAGCTCAACCCAAGCATATTCGGGATTGACCCGGAATCCTGCCTTTGCGAAAGTCGATCGAGCGATTACCGACGAAGCCTTAGCTACAAAATATAACAATTTTTACGAATACGGCGGCACAAAATCTATTTGGCAAGCCGCTCAAGCTTTGCCAACAGAAAACTGGAAAATAGAAGTAGGCGGTTTAGTAAAAAATCCCCGAACTTATGATATTGACGACCTCTACAAAAAATTTCCCATCGAAGAACGAGTTTATCGATTTCGCTGCGTAGAAGCGTGGGCGATGGTAGTTCCTTGGGTCGGATTTCCCATGAAATTGCTGATGGCCGATGTCGAACCGCAATCAAACGCTAAATTCGTTCGTTTCACATCATTTTACGACCCCAAAATTACCAAAGGTGCCAGTGTATTTTCCCAATTTTATCCTTGGCCGTACACCGAGGGAATGCGAATTGAGGAAATGGCAAACGATTTAGCATTTTTTGCCACAGGCTTGTACGGCAGAAAACTACCCAAGCAAAATGGCGCACCGCTGCGGCAAGTGATTCCTTGGAAGTACGGTTTTAAGGGCGCAAAGTCGATCGTCAAAATTGAATTTGTCGAACAACAGCCCGCCACTTTTTGGAATACAATCGGTCCCAACGAATACGCCTTTGAAGCAAATGTCGAACCCGACAAACCGCACCCCAGATGGTCGCAGGCCAGCGAACGGATAGTCGGCCCCGGTAACAGTTGGTCTTGGGAAACTCGCCCGACTTTGCCCTATAACGGTTACGGCGAATATGTAGCTAGTTTGTACAGTTAATTGACGGATTTCCCCTCGTTTCTAGGCTCTGCCTAGGAACGCAGATTTGGAGGCTCTGCCTCCTTATTCCCGCGAGGCATAGCCTCCGATCCCCTCGTTTCTAGGCTCTGCCTAGGAACGCAGATCCGGAGGCTCTGCCTCCTTATTCCCGCGAGGCATAGCCTCGGATTCAGGCATTCCCAGGCAGAGCCTGGGAACGAGAAAAAACATCCTATTACCCTCTATAATAAAAATTGATGAAGCTACCAAGGAATTGTTAAATGGTAACAACAACATCAACTCCCGTCGAGCAGCAAACTACCCCTGTAGAAAACCGAGTTATTTTAAAAGGTGTCAGTTGGTCAACTTTTAAGGCATTGCTGGCAGATGTTGGGGACGATAGAGCTTGGAGAATTGCTTACGATAGAGGATTATTAGAAATCAGGATGCCGCTGGAAGAACACGAAGAACCCAAACGACTGATAGAAAGCTTTGTGGAAGCCATTGTAGATGAGCTGGAAATTGAACTTAGGAGTCTCGGTTCTCTGACTCTCGAACGGGAAGATTTAACTCGCGCTATCGAACCTGATAGTTGTTTCTACATTCAAAATGAATCTTTAGTTAGAGGTAGAAATATCAATTTGCTAAATGACCCGCCGCCCGATTTAGCAATAGAGTCAGATTACACGAATTCTTCTGTGAATAAGTTTACAATTTATGCTGCTCTTGGCGTTCCCGAACTTTGGAGGTACCGGCGCCAATCTCTGCAAGTTTATCAACTGGTAGACGGGAAATATGAAATGTGCGATCGCAGTTTAGCTTTTCCCTTTTTACCCGTTGCAGAAATTCCCGGTTTCATCGAACAAAGCAGAACAGTCGGACAGCGGGCGGCTGTGCGTTTGTTTCGGCAAAGAATTAGAGAGATGTTAGTAGAGGTTTGAACGATGCAACTTGAAGACTACTTCGATTTTTTAGCTCCTAACGATATTCGCATTAAGGGAACAAGGGTAGGAATTGAAACAGTCCTCTACGATTTCATTCATCGCAAGCGGACACCAGAAGAAATTGCTCAGAGTTACCGCACTCTAACGCTAGAGCAAGTCTATGTGACTATTGTTTACTACCTGCACAACCAGGAAACTGTTAGCAAATACTTGGCTGATTGGATGGAGTTTGGTCATCAGCAACGCAAGTTACAAGAATTAAACCCCCCACCTGCTCTAGTTTGGTTGCGGCAAGAGTTAGCTAAGCGCAAGCAGACTTCTGAAGAACAGGTTGCAATACAACAGTAAACTCATGACACTCCGCTACCTTTTGGATGAAAATGTCGATTCTGCCTATCAAATTCAATTGCTAAGACGGAATCCCAGTTTAACTGTTTTATCAGTTGGCGATCCAGGTACACCGCCTAAGTCAACGCTAGATCCAGATATTCTTTGCTGGTGCGAAGAACAGGGTTTTGTGCTAGTCACAAATAACCGCAGTTCTATGCCAGTACACCTAACAGATCATATATAGCCTTTCTCAAAAAGATGAGGTATGACTGACAGCTTACATAACCACCCAGACTAAGCTGTTCTGCATTTAAATTGTATGTCAAAAAACAATCAAACTGTTGTGGGTGGGCGTCCCGCCCGCCTCGAATATGCAATTTAAATGCGCGACAGCTTAAGAGGGCTGAAGCCCAACTACGTACCTCATCTTTCTGAGAACCGCTATAAATCAAGGTCGTCATGTACCGGGAATTTTTATTTTGAATCCCAATTTGAGCATGGGTCAAATAATTGATAACTTGATTGATATTGCCGAGGTGTCACCAGAAGATAAATATCAGGATGTAATTATCTATCTGCCAGTAATTTGATGGGCGGATGAATCCGCAGGAGCAATCTCAAATCTCAAATCTCAAATCTCAAATCCCATGACAAATTTCTGTACTCTATGCCAAACTCGCTCCAATAAATCTGGTGCGCTAACATCAAACCATTCAATTTCAGGATAAGCTCGAAACCAAGTCCGCTGTCTCTTTGCAAATTGCCGCGTGTGCAAAATTGTTAATTCTTTAGCTTCTTCAAGCTTAATGTCGCCAGCCAAATATTGTTTCATTTCCAGGTATCCCAGCGTGTTCAATAATGGCAAGTCGCAGCCGTATTTTTTACACAAATATTCTACTTCACCGATCCAACCGCGTTCTAGCATTTGTTCGGTGCGCTGTTCGATCCGATCGACCAAAACATCGATCGCGCAATCCAACCCAATTTGTAAAATAGGATAATTGGGAGGATTTTCCCCCTGCTGTTCGGAAATAGAGCGACCGGTGACATAAAATACTTCCAGTGCCCTCAAAGTTCTTACTGGGTCATTGACGTGAATTTTCTCAGCGGCAGAGCGATCGACCTGCTGCAACATGGCGTAACATTGAGATTGTCCGAGTTCTGCAAGTTGCGATCGCAATTCGGGCATCGGCGCTACCCTCGGAATTTTCAAACCGCGCACGATCGATTTAATATATAAGCCCGTCCCTCCCACCAACAACAGGGGGGGAGAAACAGGAAAATCGACATCAGCAATTAATTTTTGAGCTTGCTGTTGGTACTCTGCTAGTGTCAGAGTTTCTGTCGGATCGCAGATGTCAATTAAGTGATGCGGTACACAAGTGCGATCGACCGCCGTCGGTTTTGCGGTTCCGATGTCAAATTCGCGGTACACTTGACGGGAGTCCGCACTCAGGATCGAGGATTGCAGTCGCGAAGCCACAGCCACAGCCACTCCCGACTTCCCAGTCGCCGTCGCCCCGCAAATCGTAATTAATCTAGGCATAAGCTGTCGCACATTTCCCTATTAAAACTCTCAAATCCTCTCCTATCAATGCTTTCCCCTCTCTCCCTTCACTGATTCACCGCGATCTGCCTGGGCAGTCCTCCAGCAATCTCAAAACTATTCCCCTCCCTCCCCCCGATAAATTTCCATTCAGAAAGCCCTAGCATCGCGTTTAACGGTTTTGTGCTATAATTTTAGGAGTTTTCCCATTTTAGAAGCTTTCGGGGCTTTAGGCTCATTATGGGAGCTATTTTTGTATGACCAGCAGCTACAGCGCCGACCAAACTCAAGTTCTCGAAGGTCTCGAAGCAGTCCGCAAACGACCGCGGATGTACATCGGTACCACCGGACCACGAGGGCTCCACCATCTAGTTTACGAGGTTGTTGACAACTCGATTAATGAAGCGTTGGCCGGTTACTGCACTCGCATCGAAGTTGACCTCAACACTGACGGTTCTATTACCGTGACAGACAACAGCCGGGGAATTCCCACCGAGATTCATTCCAAAACTGGCAAATCATTCTTGGAAGCAGTTTTAACAGTTCTCTGCTTTGTCGGCAGGAGTGGCGACGGCTACAATGTTTCTGGAAGTATCCGCGGACTTGGGCTAGCAATTGTCAATGCTTTGTCTGAATGGTTGCAGGTGACTGTTTGGCACCAGGAGCAAATTTACAGCCAGCGTTTTGACAAAGGCATGGCAGTTACGCAACTGACAATAAAACCGAGTCCTGAAAACCGCACGGGTACGTCGATTTGTTTCAAGCCAGATGCGGAGATTTTCAAGGATGGCGTCGAGTTCGATCGCAGCACTCTGGCGCTTCATCTGCAGCAGCTTGCTTATCTCAATCCCGGTCTAAAAATTATTTTGACTGACAACCGCTGGGAAATACTCGGCAGCAGTTCTCCTTGCATCGAAACTTATTGCTTCCCCGCTGGTATCCGGGAATATGTCGCCAACCTGAACTCCGACGTGGAACCGCTACACCCAGATATTATTTACCTTCAGGGCGATCGGGACGGTGTACAAGTAGAAATAGCTTTTCAGTGGCACGTTCCGAGCCAAGATAATTCCTGCGGCCGACTGTTAGGTTTTGCCAACTGCGTTCGGAGTATTGACGATAGTCCTTACTTTTACAGATTCCAATTTGCGGTGACGCGCACGATAAATAATATTGCCCGCGAGTTGGGCAAACTAAAAGACACAGACCCAATTTTAAGTTGGAAGAAGGTTTTAGAATGTGGTTTCACTGGTATCATTGCCCTGAAAGTACCGAATCCAGAGTTGGAAGGCCCGACGAGAACTCGGTTAGCCAACCCGGAGGTAGGAGAAATGGTTAAATCTTTGGTGGAAAACGAGTTGATGGAATATTTGACCGCCCGCCCGGAAGTTGCAGGGGCAATCGTCCAACAGGCGATCGAGGCCCGCGACGCAGAAGCAGAAGCACTCAAAGCGCGGGCATTGCGCCGAAAGCAAGAATTACTGGAATACAAGAACTCGCAGTAAACTGCCACGGACGATCGCACTTCTTAACCTTCCAGCTAACAGCCCCGCCACCAAATGTTAATAGCTCCCCAAGTAAAACTACTATGCCGGGTACGTCCCCCCGATAAATTTCCCTTCAGAAAGCCCTAGCATCGCCTTTAACGGTTTTGTGCTATAATTTTAGGAGTTTTCCTATTTTAGAAGCTTTTGGGGCTTTAGGCCTCATTATTGGAGCTATTTTTGTATGACCAGCAGCTACAGCGCCGACCAGATTCAAGTTCTCGAAGGTCTCGAAGCAGTCCGTAAACGACCGGGGATGTACATCGGTACCACCGGCCCGCGAGGACTCCACCATCTAGTTTACGAGGTTGTGGACAATTCCATAGATGAGGCGCTGGCTGGCCACTGCACTCACATCGAGATTGACATCAACGCCGACGGTTCCGTTACCGTGACAGACGACGGCCGGGGTATTCCGACCGGCATCGTTGCCAAGACTGGCAAATCGGGAATAGAAACAGTAATGACTGTACTTCACGCCGGCGGTAAATTTGGCGGTGGTGGCTACAAGGTTTCTGGAGGATTGCACGGTGTAGGTATTTCTGTTGTTAACGCGCTGTCTGAGTGGGTAGAAGTGACAGTTTGGCTCGACCAAAAAGAACATTTACAGCGCTACGAAAGAGGCAATCCAGTTACTGAACTTAAGGTCAAGCCCCACAAAGGCACTCGCACCGGCACTTCAGTTTCTTTCTTGCCAGATACTCAAATATTTAGCACTGGCATTGAATTTGATTACACTACACTTGCCGGGCGCTTGCGAGAATTGGGTTACTTGAATGCGGGCGTGAGAATTACGTTTAGCGACCACCGTTTGGAACTGCTCAAAAGTAGCGAACCTCGCATCGAAACATACTGTTACGAGGGCGGAATCAAGGAATATATCGCCTACATGAACCGCGAAAAGCAGCCTCTGCACGAAGAAGTGATCTACGTGCAAGGAGAACGCAACAACGTGCAGATAGAAGTGGCTTTGCAGTGGTGCGTCGATGCTTTTAGCGACAACGTTTTAGGTTTTGCTAACAACATTCGGACGATCGACGGAGGCACGCACTTAGAAGGTTTGAAGGCAGTTTTGACGCGGACGATGAATTCGATCGCCCGCAAGCGCAACAAAATCAAAGAACACGAACCCAACCTCGCCGGCGAAAACGTTCGCGAAGGTTTGACAGCAGTGATTTCGGTCAAAGTCCCAGACCCGGAATTTGAAGGCCAAACTAAAACTAAGCTAGGCAATACAGAAGTTAGGGGAATTGTCGATTCCTTGGTAGGCGAAGTATTGACAGAATATTTAGAGTTTCGCCCCCAGGTAGCTGACGCTATTTTGGAAAAAGCTATTCAGGCATTTAAAGCTGCTGAAGCCGCCCGCCGCGCCCGCGATTTAGTGCGCCGAAAATCAGTTTTAGAATCCTCTCCTTTGCCTGGAAAATTAGCAGATTGCAGTTCCAGAGACCCCGCCCTGTCTGAGATATACCTGGTGGAGGGGGATTCTGCGGGCGGATCGGCAAAACAAGGGCGCGATCGCCAATTCCAAGCAATCCTGCCTCTGCGCGGTAAAATTCTCAACATTGAGAAAACAGACGACGCCAAAATCTACAAAAATAACGAAATTCAATCGTTAATTACAGCCCTGGGTTTGGGCATCAAAGGCGAAGAATTCGATCCGGGTCAATTGCGGTATCACCACATCGTAATTATGACTGACGCTGACGTTGATGGTGCCCACATCCGCACGCTGTTGCTGACTTTCTTCTACCGCTATCAGCGCGCACTTGTAGAACAAGGTTACATCTATATTGCTTGTCCTCCTCTCTATAAAGTGGAACGCGGACGCAATCATTACTACTGTTACAGCGATCGCGAAATGAACAATCTCGTCCGCAATGAATTTCCGGCGAATGCTAATTACACGATCCAGCGGTTCAAAGGTTTGGGTGAAATGATGCCGACACAGTTGTGGGATACCACGATGAACCCAGAAACTCGGACTCTGAAACGGGTGGAGATTGAAGACGCTGCTGAGGCCGATCGCATCTTTACGATCTTAATGGGCGATCGTGTCGCCCCCCGCCGCGAATTCATCGAAACCTACGGCCCCAAACTCAACCTCCTCGACTTGGACATCTAAGTTAGTTGACAGTTGACAGTTGGCAGTTGACAGTTGACAGTTCTTTGCTGGCGAGGATGAGTCATTAGTCATCAGTCATTAGTTAGTGGCTGATGACTGATGACTACTGACTACTGACTACTGCCAACTTTTGTTATAAAAATTAATACAATCTCTCATCAAATCGATCTAAGGTAAATGCTTAGGTAATTTTGAGATTTTTGGCGCATCCATCAACTACCGCAAAAATAGAAGGTTGGACAATATAGTATGAGCATCAATTTAGCGACCAAATTGCGTGAGGGAACGAAAAAGTCCCACACGATGGCAGAAAACGTCGGTTTTGTCAAGTGTTTTTTAAAAGGCGTTGTAGAAAAAACTTCTTACCGGAAGTTAGTAGGAAACCTCTACTTTGTCTACTCGGCAATGGAAGAGGAAATGGAACGCCAAAAGCAGCACCCGGTTGTTTCAAAAATTTACTTTTCTGAGTTGAATCGCAAACAAAGCTTAGAGCAAGATTTATTTTACTACTACGGTGCGAATTGGCGCGAACAAGTAGCTCCGTCAGCAGCAGCTAAAGCTTATGTGGAGCGGATTCACGAAATCTCGGCTACCGCACCGGAACTGTTAGTAGCTCACTCTTACACTCGTTATTTGGGCGACTTATCCGGCGGACAAATCCTGAAGGGAATTGCCCAGCGCGGGATGAATCTTACCGAGGGAGAAGGCACTGCTTTCTATGAATTCCAGGATATTCCTGATGAAAAAGAATTCAAAGCTAACTACCGTCAGGCAATGAATGAACTGCCGATTGACGAAGCCACCGCAGACCGAATTGTTGACGAAGCTAATGCAGCTTTTGGCATGAACATGAAGATGTTCATGGAGTTAGAAGGCAATTTGATTAAAGCTGTCGGTCAGATGCTTTTCAATACCCTGACGCGGAAGCGCGGCGGCGGCAGTACCGAATTGGCTACTGCTGATTGAGTTAAAGCTCACTGGGGATAATTTGAGCCTCGTTTAAGAGGAAAAGTTTAAATCCTGGGGGTTTGATGGCTGCTTTTACAGTCACCAAAGCTCCGGGATTTTGCATGGCGGGCGATCGACTTTTTCTAGAAGAGGGAAGAAGGAAGAAGGAAGAAGGAAGAAGGAAGAAGGAATAATGCCCTGTTTGGCCAATGCCCAATGCCCAATGCCCAATGCCCTGTTTGGCCAATGCCCAATGCCCAATGCCCTGTTTGGCCAATGCCCAATGCCCAATTACCAATTACCAATTACCTATTCTCATGCAAATGAAACTTACTATATTTACCTTCCCATGCCGCGATTAGGAGGCTGCTCGTCCGGGACAGGCAAAGAAGTTGGCTTTACCTGCCTCTCCAAATACTTGCTCAAAGCGTAAGCGATATCTCCGCGAGTCATCGGCTTCAAAGGATTAATCTTATTAGTTCCGAGTTCAACATTAACAAACCCTTCATAAAGTGCAGTAGCCATAGACTTTCTAGCCCAATTAGGGATTTCCCCTGCATCTGGATACTGAGCTAAAATCTCGGCAATGCTGGCATCGGGAAACTGAAAAACCCCGTAAGCTTGAGCAAAAATCGCCAACGCTTCAGCGCGAGTTACCCTTTGATTTGGGAAAAACATTCCGTCCCGATATCCATTCATCGTTCCCGTTTTCAAAGCAGTTTGAATCTCACTGTAAGCCCAGTAACTCTTAGGTACGTCCGGCAATTCCATCTCCGGTTTCTGAGCTGTTTTCCGCCGTTCCAAACCAAACGTTTTCACTAAAATCACCGCCAAATCGGCGCGGCTGACAATGCCCTCAGCATTAAAATTGCCGGTAGCATCTTTTTTCATCAATCCTGCGCTTACAACCCGGTCGATCGGGTCAATTATTTGTTGAGCTTTAACCGCCATTGGCACTCCTTGCACTATCGCGATCGCAAAAAAAACACAGATTAACTTTTTCACGATTTGATATTCCGGGATTTTATATTAAAATAAAACATTGGCTTCCGGCAAAGCGCCCTGCATTTTACCCAGCCAATCAATCAAATTATCCAATTGCTTTTGGGCCGTCAAAACCGCCATACCCCGAATAGTAACCTTCCCTTTGCTGTAGACAAAACGAGAGCGCAAATGTTCCGGCAAATTAGCCTTGAGCAAATTCCAAGCAGGTTCCTCCATCGGGGTTTCCAAAACAATGTGCTGCTTGTTTTCCGGTTTAATGCGAGAAAAACCGATTTGCTTAGCGATTTGTTTGAGTTCGACAACACGGATAAGTTGCTGGGCCGGAATAGGAATGGGGCCGTAGCGATCGCACCAATCGGCCCGAATCTGCTCCAACTCTTCAGGGGTATTAGCAGAAGCAACAGACCGATAAGCGCTCATCTTTTGATCCAAATCCGCGATGTAATCAGCAGGAATAAACGCTGTCAAAGTGAGGTCGATTTGCGTGTCCTCCACTTTCGGAATTTCCTGGCCCTTAATTTCGCGAATAGCTTCCTCTAACATTTCAGCATACAAATCAAAACCGATCGCCTCCATTTGACCAGACTGTTCAGTACCCAAAACATCACCCGAACCGCGAATTTCCATATCTCGGACAGCCAACTGATAGCCAGAGCCCAACTGCGCGAACTCTTGAATTGCCCGCAACCGCTGCCTTGCAGCATCCGACAGTTGGTTCTGCTTCGGATAAAACAGCCAAGCGTGAGCTTGAATCCCCGCGCGTCCCACCCGTCCCCGCAACTGGTACAGTTGACCCAAACCGAACCGCTGCGCGTCTTCAATCAAAATTGTATTGACTCGCGGAATATCCAAACCCGACTCAATAATCGTCGTGCACACCAAAATATCAAACTCCGCCGCACTGAAAGTCAGCATGATCGATTCTAGTTCCGAAGCCTCCATTTGACCGTGGGCGATCGCAATTCTCGCCCCCGGAACCATTTGCTGCAACTTATCCGCCAACTCATCAATCCCCTCAATCCGCGGCACCACATAAAACACCTGACCGCCCCTGTCCAATTCTTGACGAATTGCCGTCCGCACCGCTTCCAAATTGTAGGGGGATAAATGCGTCTGAATCGGGCGGCGGCTGGGTGGCGGAGTCGCAATCAAACTCATCTCGCGAATCCCCGACAGCGACATATACAAAGTCCGGGGAATCGGCGTTGCGGTGAGAGTCAGCACATCTACTTCAGTTTTCAGAGCTTTAATCGCTTCCTTTTGCTTGACCCCAAACCGCTGTTCTTCGTCCACCACCAACAAGCCCAAATCCCGAAATTTAATCGCTTTGCTCAAAACAGATTGAGTACCGACAATCACGTCTAATTCCCCAGTCGCCAAGCGCTTGTGAATCTCCCGGCGCTCGGTTTCAGTGCGAAAGCGATTGAGCAAACCAACTTCGATCGGATAAGGGGAAAAACGCTCTGAGAGCGTGTGATAGTGCTGTTGGGTCAAAATCGTCGTCGGTGCGAGCAAAGCCACCTGCTTGCCCGCTGTAACTGCCTTAAAAATAGCTCGGAGAGCGACTTCCGTCTTGCCGAAACCGACATCGCCGCAGACCAGGCGATCCATCGGTCGATCGCCCTCCATGTCGCGTTTGACATCTTGAGTTGCCTTCAACTGATCCGGCGTTGGTTGGTAGGGAAAAGAATCCTCCAACTCTTGCTGCCAAGGCATATCAGGAGGAAAAGCGTAACCTTGTTGCTTAGCTCTTTTAGCATAAAGATTCAGCAAATCTACCGCTAATTTCTTAACAGCTTTGCGAACTTTTGTTTTAGTTTTTTCCCAAGTTTGACCAGTCAGTTTGTTGAGATCGGGTACTTTATCGCCTACAGTCCGAAACCTCGACAAAGCACCCAATTGATCTGCCGCCACCCTCAGAGTACCGTCAGCGTATTGAAGCACCAAATATTCGCGAGTTTCGCGATCGATCGTCAAGCGTTCCAACTTCAGAAACTTGCCCACTCCGTGCTGGCGGTGAACCACAAAATCCCCGGGACTCAGCTTGTTCGGGTCAACCTTTTTAGAAGCAGCGCGGCGGCGTTTGCGGACGTAGCTAAAAGTTGCCAGGGAATGCTGGCCGTAGAATTCCCGATCGGTAATTAAAACTATCCGAAAAGTCGGCAGAATAAACCCTTCCAATTCTGCCAGCCCGCTGTACTTCAAAGCAACCGGAACGTGCTGCAACTGCAACTTGTCGATCGCCAAATAATCGCGCGGATTCACCACAAACTGAGCCGGACAGTCGTGTTCCGACAGCAGAGAAACCGATCGGCTGGGTTGAGCCGAAACCAGAAAAACCGTAAAACCCCGATCGCGCTCTTCCCTGAGCATTTGAGACAGCTTCGCAAATTGATGAGGCATCACAGGCACAGGCCGAGAAGCCAAATTAATCGCAGGCGGTAGCTGGTCGCCCTCCGCAGAGCTTTGAGCTTTTTTAGTAGTAGAATCTTCTGCCAATTCTGAAAGTTCAAGTCTGTCGAAACCTGCGACATCTGCCATAGATTCAGCAAAGGTGCGGTGAATTTTCGGAACCTTCAAAGTAGCAATCGGCAACTTTTCGGTTTCCCCATCCGCAACTTCCGATTGCCGATTGCAATTATTCCACTGTTCCCGTGCATTCTCAAACCAGCGGTCGCTGTGAGCTTCGCACCCTTGCGGTTCGTCAACCAAAACTAAAGTATTTTCTGGCAAATAATCCAACAAAGATGCGGGTTTTTCAAATGCTAAACCCAACAGCCTGCGGACAAATTTTTCGGCTTCATTTTCTGTGTCAACAGAGCCTATGCGGTTGATTTCGTCAAGCTTTTTTTCAGCTAAAACTGCTTTAATAATTGCGTTAAAATTAGTAGGAGTTAAAACTAACCGATCGACCTTATCGAGCGATCGCTGGTTCGAGGGATCGAACTCCCGAATTTGCTCCAAATTATCCCCGAACCATTCCAGCCGCACCGGCAACTCTGCCGCTACCGGAAACACATCGACAATATCGCCCCGGCGGCTCCACTGGCCCTCCATTTCGACCAGATTCACCCGATCGTACCCCATCGAAACCAGTTGGCGGTCGAGTATCTTCGAGTCTTGAACTTCGCCTCGTTTGAGCGTCAGACAGTAGGGTTCAAAAGCACTTCTTGGGGGCAAATGAGGCTGGAGAGCTCTTTCAGTAGCTACAATCGCGATCGGCTTAGACGAATTGGCGATTTTTTCTTCCTTATCCACCAAATCCGCCAGCACCTGCATTTGCCCCCAAGTCATTTCGTTCTCGTCGGAGTAAGATAGCTCGTAGGGCGAAGCCTCCGAAGTCGGGTAAAAATGTACAGTTTGCCAGCCCATCGCCTCTAAAGAGGCCACCCAGCGGCCGGCTTCTTCGAGAGTTGCCGTCACGGCTAATAGGTTTCGCCCTTCTTGCTGTGCTAGGGCGGAAGCTACTAAGCCTTTAGGCAAACGGGCGATGCCGGACAGTTGCAGGCAATGATGCCGTTTGAGCTTGTTGAGAAGTTCTGTTGCTAGGGGCGATCGCCCCAGGGTACGAATTATCGAAGAGAAAGTCATGCGCTGTTAATTTTAATCCCCGATGGGCGAAGGCTCTTCCTCGCTACCTACTAAGGAAGATTGTACGACAAACATCTATCATTGTGGCGATCGGCTGTTGGTAGTTCCACTCAACTGCGGGTAGATATCTGCTAGAGGCCTTCTCTAAATATCTCGAACTTGCGATCGAAATGAGCCAGTTCCGTTACTCTAGTGACAGGTTGAGAAACAATTTCGATTTTGCGATCGAGATTGACAGCTTCCAGACCTCTCCTGTGACTGCACCCAAAGACGGATACAAGCCCCCGACTCAAGTTGTGAAGATCGAAAAATTTTAGACATTAGGGAAATCCCCCAGATACTGGCTGCGGAGTCAATCTAAAATCTAAAATCTAAAATCTAAAATCGACTAACCGGGCAGTGCGCTTCGCCTTTACCACCGATAATTTGAGAAATGTCCCCAAGTACCGATATTCTGATTGTTCTCCTGCTGGTTTTCCTCAATGGCGTGTTTGTGATGTCAGAGATGGCCATCATCTCAGTACGGAAGGTGAGACTGCAACAGATGGCTAACCAGGGTTCGACAAATGCCCGTGTAGCATTGGATCTGGCTAATGCCCCGAATCAGTTCTTGCCGACAGTTCAAATCGGGATTACGCTGCTGGCTATCCTGTCGGGCGCTTTCGGAGAAACGACCATTGCTAAAAGAGTAGAGCCTCTGTTGCGCTTGATTCCGGTTTTGGCGCCCTACTCTGGGGCGATCGCTTCAGTCATCGCAATTTTAACCATAACTTATCTCACCATAATTATTGGCGAGCTGGTGCCGAAGCGGCTGGCCCTCAACAACCCTGAGCCGATCGCCTCTAGTGTCGCTATTCCCATGCGAATGCTCTCAAAAATTGGTGCTCCTGCTGTTTATGTTTTAAGTTATTCCACTGACTTAATTTTGCGGATTATGGGAATTGTGCCTTCAACAGAACCGCAAGTTACAGAGGAAGAAATTAAAGTTTTAATAGAGCAAGGAACAGAAGCCGGAACCTTTGAAGAAGCCGAACAAGACATGGTAGAAAGAGTCTTTCGTTTGGGCGATCGGCGAGTCAGCGCCTTAATGACCCCGCGGCCCGATCTTACCTGGCTCGACCTCGACGACTCAGTAGAAGAAAACCGCCAAAAAATGCTCGGCAGCGGTCATTCTCGGTTTCCAGTTTGTCAGGGCGGGCTCGACAACGTTGTCGGTTTAGTACACGTTACCGATATGCTGTCTCGCACTTTGACCGGTCAACCCCTCGATTTAAGCGCTTCTTTACGACGACCTTTATTTGTACCGGAAAGCACGCGGGGTTTAAAAGTATTAGAACTTTTCAAACAATCTAGCAATCAAATTGCTTTGGTAGTAGACGAATACGGCGTTATTCAAGGATTGGTGACAGTCAACGACATTTTAGTCGAACTCGTTGGCGACTTTCCCTCGGTTGAAGATGCGGACGAGCCACAAGCCGTGCAGCGCGAAGACGGTTCTTGGCTCTTAGACGGAATGCTACCAGTCGAAGATTTTTTTGAGCTGTTTGGAATCGAAGAATTGTCAGCAGAACACAAAGGAAGTTACCACACAATGGGCGGTTTTGTGATTACAAATTTGGGCAAAATTCCCACAGCAGCCGAGCATTTTGAATGGAACGGTTTGCGGGTGGAAGTAGTCGATATGGACGGCAACCGAGTTGATAAGATATTGGTAATGCCGATCGAGTCAACGGGCGATCGATCTAAAACCGAACCAAAAACCTAAAAACCATTCGCCACAGTCAATGCTTCTCATCAGCCCAGATAAAATGTACATTTCCTTTGTAGGGGGCGGGTTTCACCAACAATCTCGGCAATCATTCAAAATATAAATAAACCCGCCCCCACCCCACGGTAAATCGAAATGTACATTCAATTTTACCCTGGGGAGGGGGCGGGTTTTTGAGATTGTTTGTTTGAGTCGTTGATGGTTGGTGCAACCAGCCCCTACTTCTTCTTGTTTCTTTCATCCTTCCGCAAAGATTCCAGAATCGAACGGCCTACATAATTGCTAAAAATTACCTCTCCAGCTTGATTGTAGTGGCAGCAGCTATCTACATAAACAGCATCTTTAGTCTTGTCAAAAACATTAACAGCATTCAATATATCAATATTATTTTTCTCCAAATTCGGAAACTTCTTAAAAAGAGCCGGATATCCAAGTTCCACAGCCCTAGCATAAGGAGTATCCTTGTTAAAAGCAATCTGCTTTTCAGCTTCACCAAACACCCTTTTCGTCTGATAATATTGATTGGGCTGGAGAACATGAAAATAAGGCACATTACTAGCAGCCAGCACTTTGTGCATAAAAATTGAACTTTTCGCCCAATTCCATGCCATTGCTTCAAAAGCTGCTGAATCCTGTAAAACAGACTTATTAGTATTGATATAAATCACACTACCGCTGTCATCTTTTTGTTGTTTATTCCCTTCTTTTTCAAACTTAATAACATCTCTTTTATAGTTATTTACTAGATTTTGAACGTACACAGAAGTCAAAGCATCGCACGCAGCTAAAGAGCAGTGTTGCAAACTTTCCAAACCCTGATTAATCCTAGTTTTATTTTCTTGGATTCTGATAGTTGCTTTCATAGCTTTGATAGAAAGGCTATTATTCGCTAAATTAGCCAGCGGCAAAATATGCTGAATGCTTGGCATCGCCAGATCGATTTTATTTTTATTGTTTAAATTAGACAGTGCTACTTCATTAAAGCCATCTATATTAACGACCATATCTAATTCTTGACCTAAAGCCAAAAAGTAGTTTAAAATTAATAATTGCTGCGGTTGTTTGTAGCCTCCGGTAGCAAATGACAAAATTACAAATTCTCGATCTTTGAGAGCCGGAAGCTGCTTGAGGTATTGAGGTAAAATTTTATTTTGAACTTCAAATATTCCATAATTAGAAGCCACAGAACCGCCAAAAACTCCGATAATAAATTGATTGGGTTTAGTCTTTTTGAAAGGGTAATCGTAAGGAGAGATAAATCCGTAGTTGTTAACCTTAAAACCGGGCCGAAAATCAGCGCTGGGTTTTTGAATAAACCCAAAAAAAGGATGAAATCTTTCGACTATAGACTCATTGAGCCGCACTCCTTCTAAATTAATTCCTAAAGCCGACTTATCTTGCGCCTTTTCTCTAGTATAGAAAAATTGCTTGTGCTTGAGAAAATACCATCCCAAGGAACCGATTTCCAAGAAAATAAATAAAAGCCCTAAGTTAATCAAAGCAATTTTCAGGATTTCTTGGCTTTTGTTCATAAACTTAAAATCTTTCATATCTATTTCGGCTTTCTTACTACTTGAATAATGGAACTGGAAACATAGTTTGCCAATACGTCCTCTCCCACTGAATTATAATGACAGCAGGCATCTTTGTAAACCGTCTCTTTTGTATTGTCCAAAATATTCACGGCGTTAAAAACATTAACCCCAGCTTTTTGCAAATCATCGACTTTGGACAACAGTACCGGATAACCTTTTTTCACCCCTTCGATGTAAGGACTCTTCTGGTCGATCGCGATTTCGTTTTCCTTGGCGGTAAAGGCTCGCTTAGTGGGATAATACTGGTTGGGTTGGATAAAGTGAAAATACTTAATCTTTCTACTTGATAAAATTTGATTCATCCCGATCGACGATTCGTACCACATCGATGCCATTTTCTCAAAAGCAGCGCGATCTTGCAAAACATAGTCAGCTTTGGGAATGTATACTATACCGCTATTTGCCGTGTCTGGGTTGGATTGTTTGACTTGCCGATCGTACTTGACAACGGCTTGCTGGTAATCGTTGACTAATTGTTTCACTTGTAGCGAGGTAACAGCGTGACACAAAGCAAGTTGACAAGTTTGCAATTTGTCAATCCCTGCTTTCAACTCTTTTTTGTCTTCGCTAATTTGCGCGATCGAACTCATGGCTTCCGGCGACAAGTTGTTGTTGGCTAAGCCCGTCAGAGGCTGTATGTGCTGAACGCTGGGCATTCCTATTTCTACTTGGCCTTTGTTGTTTAGATTTGACAGTGCTACTTCGTTAAAACCGTCAATATTGATGACTAAATCTAACTCTTGACCCAAAGCCAGAAAGTAATTTAAAATTAATAATTGTTGGGGCTGTTTGTATCCGCCGTTGCCGAAATTTAAAACCACAATTTCTTTATTAGCAAATTCTGGATAACTCTGCAATTTTTTAGACAATACTTGACTTACATATTCATCTACGGCAAAATTGTTAGCAACTGAACCGCCAAAAACTCCGATAATAAATTGATTTTTATTGGTTTTAATAAAGGGATATTCGTATAGGGAAAAAAAGCCTTCTTTGTTGACTTTTAACTTTAATTTTTCATTGGTAAAAGCACCTTGTTTGAGTACGTAGCCAAAAAACGGGTGCAGTCTTTCTACGATAGATTCATCTAGTCTAATGCCCAGGCGTTCTATATCTTCTACTACTTTTTCTTTAGCTTTAGTTCTGGTATAAAAAAACTGCTTTTGGTTGATAAAATAAAAAGCTAGTGACAAAGCTTCCAGACAAATAAAGGCGATCGCCAAATTAACAGCGATTAAAATTAATATATTTTTGCCTTTTTGTAGTGCAGTTGAATCTTTCATGAAATTTGACTGATTACGGTTGTTTTTTGGGAACTTGAGACTGCTTCAAATTTTCGCACAAATTTCGGTTAATCAGGATACTAGCCAGCCGGTGTCCGAGTTCATTCCAGTGACCCCGACAGGGTACAGAATTCTCAAAACCGTGGGCGCAGACTTGATATTTTTCAGTATAACCTTGAAACTGTTCGGCTAAATTCAGTACCCGAAAACCCTCGCGCGCGCCCAATTTTTCCAGGCGCCTATCGGGATAAAACAAATCCTGAATCTTGTTCTTTCTCATGAAATTTTTTCGCATCTTGGCATCCCGTTCAACTTGCATCGGATCGCCGATCGTCACAACTAAGAAATCAGCATTTTTCTGCACGACTTCATTCCGCATCGTCACAATCAAACCCTCTGTCACCCTCCACGCCTCTTGCCAAGCTGCATTCTGAGGTTCCTTGAGGTTTAGGGTACTTAAAGCGGTAAAATCCTCAGATAACTGCCGCTTTTTGCTATCTAAATCTACCTTTTTAATCACCTGCAAAATGCGCGAATTGTTGACGATCAAAGCGGGCATCCGGTCTACAAATGAAACTGCTTTTTCGTTGCGGTCGATCGGCGCTAGATTGCGAAAAGACATATCCGGTACTAACTTGCCGCTAGCATCATACACAAAAAATGGTCGGTAGCGGTCGTATTCTAGTTTTGGGGAATTGTTAATTATATCATTGCCAATAAAAAATGCAAGAACTACAATATCAGGATTGTAATCCCACACTTTTTTTCGCAGCATTATCAATTCTTGAGCAGTACCGTAACCCTGCACTCCGAAATTAATTACCTCAACATTTTTTCGCCCCTTAACGGCCTCGCAGTTGCCTAACTTGCGTTCCAATTTCGACCAGAAAGTTTGTTCGACAGGTACGTGAATTGCTTCGGTGAAAGAATCGCCCAAAACTGCCACCCGCAGAGTATTGGGAGGTTTTGCTTTTGTGTGTTCGCGATCGCGCAAACCCTCGCTATTCACCTGCACAAAACTCGCACCTTCCCCCTTCCACTCCCCCGACGCACCCGGTTTCAGCTTCCAGCCCAAATTTGGATCGGAAGTGTGGAAACCAGTTGGCGCCGAGTCTACGAAATCTCCTATTTTTTGATAACCTTCAATCCCCGCCGCCCGCAATCCAACTTCACCAATTATCACCCCCATCAATAAACCGCCGAGTGTCAAACCTAAATTGACACCCAAATTCTTCAACTTGCTCATTCTTTCAAAACAGGGTGTAAATAAACGGAGCAATCACAGAACCGTGACTCAATACAATCAAAGCTCCCAAAAAGACTAAAGTCACAATTAACGGCAACAGCCAATACTTTTGGCGTTCTCTCATAAACGCCCACAAATCTTTGATAAAGTCTAATGTTGATTCAAACACTTAGAAAGGACGCTCCATACTAATTTTTGTTCTTGCTTTACTTGGGATGCGGTAAGTATCCATTTTAGGATTGAGTTTGCGCCGCATTGCATCTTCGCCGAAAATGTTTTTGAGCACTCCCATCGGCCAAATTATCAGGTAAAAAACTATCCCTAGGACGATCGGCGTTTGGATTTTGTGGAGGATAAGTCCAAACCGCATCCACCCGTGATAAACGGGATTCAGCGATTTCGGCGCAACTAATGCTAACACAATTAACACTGCGCCGATCATCCAGGGCAACCAAGGTAGAGAATGCCGCCGCAGTAAAGGTACTGCTAAACCGAACAGCACTGCAATCAAGCCGCCAATTAGCAGCCCGAAATCTCGCAAGCCTTTTTTATCGAGTTTTTTAATTTCGTCGCTCATTAGAAATGGGGAATGGGGAATTGGGAATTGGGAATTGGTTATTCGTTATTGGCTATTCGTTATTGGTTATTCGCACACTTCTAATAACCAATAACAACTAACTAATAACTAATCTAGTTCAAATTCATTTTTCCAAGCATCATCTTGTTTCCAAGGAATTTGTTCGGACTTGGGAAGCAAGTAATTTTCCAAAACCAGATAGTCCATTTCGGTTCGCATGAAACAGCGGTAAGCATCCTCGGGAGTGCAAACAATGGGTTCGCCTCGGACGTTGAAAGAAGTATTTACCAGAATCGAACAGCCCGATCGCTCTTCAAAATGGCTGATTAAGTCATAGTACCGAGGATTGGTTTCTTTGTGAACAGTTTGGATGCGAGCCGAGTAATCGACGTGGGTGACAGCCGGAATTTCCGATCGCGGAATGTTGAGCTTTTCAATGCCAAACAACTGCTCTTGTTCCGCAGTCATCGGAATGCGGAGACTGGACTTGACAGGAGCTACCAATAGCATATAAGGGCTAGAATGGTCAATCTCGAAATAATCCGCAACTCGTTCGGCTAAGATTGACGGCGCAAAAGGTCGAAATGATTCCCGATATTTAATTTTCAGGTTCATCACGGACTGCATTTTAGCACTGCGGGGATCGCCAACGATCGATCGACCGCCCAGAGCCCGCGGCCCAAATTCCATCCGCCCTTGGAACCATCCCACCACATTTCCCTGTTCCAAAATCTCAGCCAACTGCGGCATTAATTCGGCATCGTCCAATCGGTGATAGCTGGCTTTGACAGCATCCAAATATTCGAGAATTTCTGCATCAGTAAACCTCGGGCCCAAATAAGAACCCCTCATTTGGTCGTGACAAGTTAAATGAGCAACAGACTTCGCCACAGTTGCCACCGCTTGGTTTGCAGCGAGAACTTCAGTCCTCTCCTCAACCGCTGCGTTTGTAGTGACAAGTTCAGTCTTGAGGGATTCTATACTATTTGCTGTCGAGTTCGCGCTCGCAGTGCGAGTTTGTTCTGAATACTGATACCAAACCGCCAAAGCCGCGCCCAAAGCACCGCCAGCATCTCCCGCCGCCGGCTGAATCCAAATATCTTTGAAAATACCTTCCCGCAAGAGTCTGCCGTTAGCAACGCAGTTGAGAGCAACGCCGCCGGCAAGACAAAGATAATCGACATTCAATTCTTTTTTAACTGTTCTGCAAAGCCGCAAAACAACTTCTTCGGTAACAACTTGAATGGAAGCTGCAATGTCCATTTCTCGCTGAGTCAATTTTCCTTCAGCTTGACGCGGCGGGCCTTCAAACAGTTCGTCAAACTTCTTGTTTGTCATGGTTAAGCCAACAGTATAGTTGAAATAATCCATGTTCAAACGAAAAGTTCCGTCATCTTTGAGGTCGATTAAATAGTTGAGAATTTTGTCTACATACTTGGGTTCGCCGTAAGGTGCTAAACCCATGAGTTTGTACTCGCCAGAGTTGACTTTGAAGCCTGTGTAATAGGTGAAAGCTGAATAAAGCAAACCCAAGGAGTGGGGAAAATCGATTTCCCACTGAGGTGTAAGTTCGTTGCCGTCTCCCAACCAAACCGAGGTTGTTGCCCACTCGCCCACGCCGTCGAGGCACAAAACGGCTGCTTTTTGAAACGGGCTGGGGAAAAATGCCGATGCTGCGTGGGATTGGTGGTGCTCGGTAAATAGCAGAGATGGCAGTTTATTTGTTTTGCAGTTTGCCATTTCTGCGAGCTCTCTTTTGAGCATGGTTTTGAGGTAAAGCTTTTCTTTGAGCCATATCGGCATGGCTGTTAAGAAAGAGCGAAAACCTTGGGGTGCGTAGGCTAAATAGGTTTCGAGAAGGCGCTCGAATTTGACTAAAGGTTTGTCGTAAAAGACTATTCGATCGAGTTCCCGCAAATCTATGTTCGCTTCTTTCAAGCAATAAGCGATCGCATGCTTGGGAAATCTGGCGTCGTGCTTTTTGCGGGAAAATCTTTCTTCCTGCGCTGCGGCTATAATTTCTCCGTCGCGAATTAAGGCTGCGGCGCTGTCGTGATAGTACGCCGAGATTCCAAGTATGTTCATTCGTCTCCTCACAAATCGCAATGCGTTTGTATCTGACTATTTAGAATAGCTATCGATTATAGCTGCTTCAGTGCTGATTGGGAATTGAATTTTGCGATCGGCTCTAATTTTACCTGGATCGATCCCGGTGCGCCACCCTCGGCCGATCGGCTGTTTGAGAGCATCAAGCTAGCGCCGGCCAATCCTGCGCCCCCAAGCTCTGAAGTAAGTTGCCACCGGGAATTGATAAAATTCACCTACCAACCACAGCACAATGCCTAAATGGGACAAAAAAGCTAAGCCCGTCCAAGCTGCGGGCAGCCACGACAACCGGCTGCCGGGAACCGGGGGAAAATAGTAAGCTGAAAGTCCCAGCAAGATAGTGGGAAGGGAAATTAGACCGATCGCTGCTGCAAAGTAGGGCCATCCGAATTCTACGCCTTCGAGGTGGGCTCCTATCCACTGTTTGCCGTTCCAGTGCCAAGTTACGGGCGGTTGGCGATCGGCCATTTGAAGCGATTGTCTTTCAACGCTGGCGGTATAAATGTGCTGGCAGAAGTTGCAAGCGAGGGCTTCCATCATCGGCATGGTAGAAATTTGACCGGTGCGGCATACGGGACAGGGATATGTATCTTGAGGGTTGAAAGGTCGGGTTGATTTTTTGAAAGTTTGCATGGATCGGGCTGTTTGTCAAGATATTGAGCGATCTTAACAGAGTACAGAAATTGTATGTTGAGTGAGGGCGGGTTTTGTATCTAGATTGTTGGTGATTTCACAGGTTTTTTGACGCCGATTCGCCCCTACAGGTTAATGCGGGTTGATATTAGACCTCTCCAATAATTATTATTGTGGAACAGGCATCCTGCCTGTTCAAGACTGGCTTTTCTGGAGATTTCTATTGAATGATTCGGATTAATTGCGGTGATTGTTGCTGTACCGAATTCTGGCTCCTGCCCAGTGAAGTTTTTCCCTCAAAGTACCGTAATAAGAATAGTTTTCCCGCAAAATGATAAACTTGGCTTCGCAGTCTGCCCTCCGCACGTCTACGCGCTGTCCCGGCCAAATTGCAGTACCCAAAATGCCGTCTGTCCAGAGTTTTGTACTGAGTTCGTAATCTGCTAAAGGCCAAATGCTGACGACTGAACCGGGCGGCAGGACGATCGCCCGACTGGATAAACTCAAAGGGCAAATTGGAGTAACTGCGATCGCATCCATGCCGGGGTGAATAATCGGCCCGTTGGCAGATGCGGTGTAGCAAGTCGAACCAGTGGGAGTTGCCACAATTAAACCGTCGCCTTGATATTGATCGACTACTTCGCCGTCAACTTCCATTTCTAAAATACAGCTCGGCATTCGATCGGCAGAAGCAGGTTTGACGCACATTTCATTGAGTGCCAAAAAGCGCTCGCTTTCCGGTTCGAGATTGGTTCTGTTTCCCTCAAAAATCGCCGCCTGCAACATCATCCGCTTCTGCACGGCATACCTGTCTTCCGAAAGTCTGTCCCAAATCTCCTCAGTATTTTGGAAATCCTCAAAAGACTCGGTTAAAAAACCCAGATGTCCCCCCACATTCGCTGCCAAAATCGGGATGCCGTCAACAGCCAAATTCCGCGCCGCAGCTAGGGCCGTACCGTCACCCCCAAGCACCACAGCTAAATCAATTGAGCTGTTACTAGAAGCTAAAAATACCGGATACGGGTTATCTTTCGGGCCGCTGGGCCCCATTAAAACCTGACACCCGCGACTTTCTAATTGGCGGGCACACTGTTCTGCCCACCGCTGGCTGAGGGTATCTCTGGCTTTGTGGGCAATAATTACTTGTTTTAGTTGCACAACCTATCGATTTTAGATTTTAGATTTTGGATTTTGGATTGTTAGATTATTAGATTTTAGACTGAATCGCCACGAGCGGGACGCTCGCATTGTACCTGGAAAAATATTATTCCGATGCCCCAGGAAATCTCCCCTCGGAGACTCTCCCTCTGGTTTATAGCAGTTGCAAAAAGTAATCCAATTTTTGGAAAGCTCCAAACCATTATCTCATATCAATTCCGGTTAGATCGGAATGATTAAACCACAGAGGACGCAGAGGATACAGAGGAAGGGAAGAGAGATGAATAATTCCGATGAAGGGCGGATTTGATATCATCTGTCATTCCCAATTCTTTAATCGAAAATCGAAAATCGAAAATCGAAAATGGTATTACCCGTCGCTGCGCCTGGATTTGGGCTGCGGCCAGATAATGCTGGAATCGGCGGCGAGGATGCGAGAAACTGCGATCGCCCCAAAGCGGTTGAGGTGGCTGGGGTCAAAAAAATAGTCGTTGCGGCCGGGCCACCGCTGCGACAAGTCGCGGAAAGCGAAGCCTTGTTGGCGCGAGAGTTGCTGCATTCGCTGCCGGAACTGCTGTTCTGCCCGCAGGCGAGTTCCGTCTAAGTAGTCGTTGGTGAGGGGCAAATTGACGAAAATCAGGGGAATTTTGCGGGCTTTGGTAAATGCTACAACTGAATTAAAGGCTGTTGCTTGTTTGCCTTCGAGGTTGAAGTTTTCGTAGTCGCGATCGTACTGGCCTGAAACGTAAGCGCGTTCTCGATAATAAGTGTTGGGATTGTAACGGCCAGATATAGGCATGAATCCGTTGGAGTCGATCGAATCTGCCAATTGGCTGACTTGCCTCATTGCTACTGTTGTGCGTCGCGAGACTGGAATTAATTGTGCTTTTTGGGTTGCTGCATCGGCTGCGATCGGTTTTAACTCATATCTTGCAGCATTCTCAGCAACGGGTAAGATGCCCGTTCCACTAGACAGGAATTTGATTGTGGGGTGGGTGTTAGCAACGGGCAAGATGCCCGTTCCACTAGAGAGGGATTTGATTGTGGGGAGTAGGGGGTGGGCATCTTGCCCGGCCGTGAAAGGTCGATCGACAGAGGTAAATGCTTTGCGGAAAGTTTTGTTAGCGCAGGGCTGCGGGAATTTATAACACAGCGGAATCACATTCGGTTCATCGGACTGCTGTTCGGGGCGAATGCCTGCTGCTAAAAGTTGGCTGCCTTCAGAATCGACGATCGAATTAAAAGTGCGATCGTCCCGGCCGCTGTTAAATCCCCGCACACCGTCCGCCCAGACAATCATTTGAGGCAAATGATCCGGCTTCAAAAGCCGCCGCAGTTGAAAGTCAACTACTTGTGCAGTTGCGCCGTTGACTGAAAAGTTAAATACTTTTAAGCCCGGACGGCCATTTTGGGCCAAAGATTGTTTTAGCTGTTTGGGATCGACGCCCTGCAATGCCCGGGAACTACCGACGATCAAAACGTCTGGCGGGCCGACGGCAGCAACGTAGGATAAGTACAGTTCTAGCTTTTCGTCGAGCAAATCGCTGCTGAAGCTGACTGTACTGGCTTGCGATCCGTTTGTCCCCGCTTGCTGTTGGGAATAAACGAGGTTTTTCATGTACTCGATGACTTTTTTCTCCGCAAACGCCCGCCTGGGACTGCCTGGGGGAACGGCTTGCATCCAGGCGACGGCCTGCACCCACAAAGCGGCTACTTCGTCCCAGTCTTGTTTTGAATTGGCTGATTGAGCCAAATTAGAAGCTTGGGTGGCAAAGTTAACTGACTCCGTGAAGCCATCGTTTTGAGGGCATGAGGGAACGCTGACGGATTTTTGGGTTTGGTTGCCGTTTTTAGCTAACAGAGAGGTTGGCGGCTGCGCTAGGACTGGGGATTCGCTCGAACCAGAAGCCGCTGCGGTGTTGGGCGGCTTGGGAGGCGAACATCCGACTGTTAGCGCGAGCACGGCGGCTGCGGCGAAGGTACGTTTGAAGATGTTGGTACTGAGGCTAGCAATGTAGCGGCGAATCATACAGCTTTCACCGTGGGCAAAATATTACTAGATATTACCGCAAACTGCCCATTCGTCTCCCGCGGCGATCGTGACGTTAACTGAGTATTTATGTATGGGATTCGATGACTGCTTCGGCTTGCAGGGCGATCGACCTCAATTTATCCAATGTATCCTGGTTCGCACTCTGCCACAACCCCCGCTGGCGAGCTTCTAGCAATCTTTCCGCCATATCTCGCAGCGCCCAAGGATTGTTTTCTTGAATAAATGTCTGCACTTTCTCATCAAAAATGTAAGCCTCTGCGATGCCTTCATACATAAAATCCTCTACACAATTTGCCGTAGCATCGTAAGCAAACAAAAAATCAACAGTTGCGGCAATTTCAAAAGCACCTTTATAACCGTGACGCATCGCACCTTCTATCCATTTGGGATTTACCGCCCTGCTGCGATAAACCCGCGCAATTTCTTCTTTCAGTTTTCGCACTTTCGGATTCTCTGGAATCGAATTATCGCCAAAATAGGTTTCAGGATTTTTGCCTTGCAAATTGCGAATTGCGGCCGCCATTCCGCCTTGGAATTGATAATAATCGTCGGAGTCAAGGATGTCGTGTTCGCGGTTGTCTTGGTTTTGCAGAACTATTTGCATTTGGCCGAGGCGTTTTTCAAATGCTTCGGGTGCTGAACATCCCCATTCACCCCCCCTAACCCCCCCTTGTAAAGGGGGGGGACAAGAGTTGGAATTAGCCTCAGAACTTAATTCACCCCCCCTAGCCCCCCCTTGGTAAGGGGGGGGACAAGAGTTGGATTTAGCCCCCCCTTGATAAGGGGGGGTTGGGGGGGTATTCTCTGGTTGTAAAGGAGAGGAATTAGATTTAGCCCCCCCTTGATAAGGGGGGGTTGGGGGGGTACTTGTATAGGCGTAACTGCTCCAATTAATGTAAGCTTTTGCTAAATCGCTGTCGTCTGTCCAGTTTTGAGATTCAATTATGCCTTGAAGTCCTGCGCCGTAAGCACCTGGTTTTGAGCCAAATACTCTAAATTGCGATCGCCCTTGCGCCTCTTCCTGACTCAAACCTGTCGATTCCCAATACAAAATCTCTGCTTGAACTTGTGCGGCTAAAGGATTGTTTTCTGCCGATTCGTCTAAATCTGCCACAGCTTTTACCGCACTGTCAAAAAAATCAATTAAGTTAAAAAAAGCATCGCGGAAAAAGCCAGAAATTCGCAAAGTAACATCAACGCGCGGCCGTCCCAAAACAGAAATCGGCAAGATTTCAAAATCTACAACCCGGCGCGAAGGGCCATCCCAAACTGGTTGAACTCCTATCAGCGCCAGCGCTTCGGCGATGTCGTCTCCCCCCGTCCGCATGGTGGATGTTCCCCACACTGACAAACCCAAAGTTTTGGGATATTCGCCGTTTTCTTGGGTGTATCTTTCGATTAAAGTTTCAGCAGCAACTCTGCCAACTCTCCAAGCGGTTTCTGTGGGAATGGCGCGGATATCTACTGAGTAAAAATTGCGACCTGTGGGCAATACATCGGGTCGGCCGCGAGTGGGTGCGCCGGATGCGCCGCTGGGTATGTGCCGCCCATCTAGTCCGCGTAAAAGGTTGGTAATTTCTTGGTTTGTTTGGAGGAGTGAAGGTAAAAGATAGTTATTTATCCATTCTAATTCTTGTTGGGTTGCTTCTCCTATTTGGGGACTTGGGGTCGCAGATAAACGCGAATTAACGCTTAAATTTTCGATTAAATTATCTACTAATTCAGCGGCTTTTTGTTCTAATTCTTCTACTAAATCGCCCGCTGTGCGGTGCTGAATTATTGAGGTGGGGTCGGCCGTTAACGGGTCGAAGTCTAGGTCTAAATCCTTAGCTAGGGCGCGTGTTAAGCCCGATCGCCCGTTGGTGGGATGGCGGGCGATCGCAATTATCAAATCGCGCAACTGTCTACCTTCGGGACACTGCCCGAAAATGTGCAATCCGTCGCGGATTTGGGATTCTTTGAGTTCGCAAAGATAGCCGTCTGTGCGGGTGATAAATTCGGTAAATTCCGATTTATTTAGTTGTATTCCTAAGTCTTTATCTAAATTTTCTTTGTTGGTGAGGGCGAGAATGCGATCGCGAATCATGGGCAATCTGGACGGATCTAAGCTTTGGGCTTCGCAATATTCGTCGATTAAGGCTTCCAACTGCTGCAAAGGCCCGTAGAGTTCGGCGCGAGTCATCGGCGGTGTCAGGTGGTCGATTATCACGGCTTGCGATCGTCTTTTTGCTTGAGAACCTTCCCCGGGATCGTTGACAATAAACGGATAAAAATTCGGCATCGCGCCTAATGCTACTTCTGGATAACATTTGTTAGACAATGCTATACTTTTACCGGGCAACCATTCTAAATTGCCGTGTTTTCCAGCATGAATTATAGCGTCGATTCCAAATTTTTCTCGCAGCCAATAATAGTAAGCTAGATAATTGTGAGTTGGTTCTAAATCCGGTGCGTGATAGTTCAAACTCGGGTCAATTTCATATCCGCGCGATGGTTGAATCCCCACAAACACATTGCCAAACTGA
The DNA here is from genome assembly GCF_036701805.1 of Microcoleus sp. N3A4. Taxonomy (NCBI): domain Bacteria; kingdom Bacillati; phylum Cyanobacteriota; class Cyanophyceae; order Oscillatoriales; family Microcoleaceae; genus Microcoleus; species Microcoleus sp. N3A4. The sequence continues at coordinate 104,957 of NZ_JAUBRJ010000007.1, read as the reverse complement.
ATCCCCGGAATCGCAAAGTAGGGACACGGCAATGCCGTGTCCTTCCCCAGGACGTAGGGACACGGCAATGCCGTGTCCCTACCTTGTGTATGACCTTCCGCCAACCCCCATCTATTGCAAATTCCATCTTGTACTTCCTGCGGCAAACTAGCAAAATATTCTTTATATTCTGCCAAATCCAAAGATTGATGAACAGGGCGCAATTCGCGTCCTTCCGGGTCATTTGTTACGCCAGAAGTTAACAGTTCAATTAACTCGTTGCCGCTAGCGGGGATGTTTTCAATTTGGTAGCCAGCTTGCTGCATAGCTTTGAGGATTTCGACACAGCTAGCGGGCGTATCTAAGCCGACACCGTTGGCTAAGCGGGCGTTGCGAGTGGGGTAATTTGCTAAAATTATGGCGATGCGTCTGTTGGCGGCTGGGGTTTGTTTCATCTTCACCCAATTCGCGGTTAAATCTGCTACAAATTGAATGCGATCGCCCGCTGCTACATAGCCTACTACATCTGTTTCTAATTCGCTGTTCCAAGTCTGTACCGCTTTAAAAGAAACAGCCCTAGTAATGATTTTTCCGTCTACTTCCGGCAATGCTACATTCATCGCCACATCGCGGGGCGAAAGTCCCTGAAGTTCCGTTTCCCACTGTTCCAAACCGCCACCGCTGAAGATTGCTTGCAATACGGGAACGTCTAAGGATTTTAAGCTGTTTTGTTCTGGTTCTTGACTGCTGAAACCGGAGACTGCAAAACTGGTTGTGTTGAGCAATAATTGAATTGGTTCGGATTCTTTGGGTTGAAAATATTCCAGCAATTCTATTTGCAAATCTGGTTCCCGCAGAGAAGACACAAAGACGGGAACTGGTACTAAGTTTCGCTCTGCTAGAGCTTGACAAAGTGCATCAATTGGTGCTAAGTTTCCTGATAAATAATGAGCGCGATAAAATAAGATTCCGACTTTAGCTATAGTTGGTAAACCCGGAGATCCCCCCCAGCCCCCCTTAATAAGGGGGGAGCCTTCTTTAGGCTGTGTTTTCAAACCTCCCGATCCCCCCCAGCCCCCCTTAATAAGGGGGGAGCAAGAAGTTGTCAAAGTCCCCCTTCTTAAGGGGGATTTAGGGGGATCTGAATCTGATTGAAAAGTTTCAAAACACGCCTCCCCGCGCCCGATCCAATCATAAATTCCGACGCGGAAAACTGTTTGAGGTAGTGGCGGGTTGTAAGCAGTTTTCAGGCAAGTATCGGCGGCAAATTTGAGTGCGTTAACAAAGTTTTGGACTCCGCCTTCTGTGAAATAGCGCCACAGTTGATTTACTGCTGATAGCGATACATTTGAATGGCTGATTAAATCGGGATCTGGACTGTCTTCTCCCGGCATTACAATCAGTGATGCGTTAGTTTTCTGCACCGTATCGCGCAGAATTTCTAACCCGTAAGACCAATAAGAACGCCCTCCTAACAGCCTGATAATTATTACTTCTGCGCGTTCTAAAATTTCCTCGGCATAGGTATCAATCGTTAATTGTTGCTGCAATTGCAGCAGATTCACCGCGCGGAGTTTGGGGAATTCTGCTGGCAGTTTTGATGCGGCGGCCGCGAGAGTTTGAATGTCGGTGTCAGCAGCACTAATAAATACTATTGGTGCTGGGGTTTGCTGAATAAAAATTACTCCTTCTGCTTGAGGGTTCCAACCTCCTGGTGTGGCGGCTATTTTGTGCATTAATTTCTCCCTATATTAACTAAATTAACCTAAATATGCTTTCTTTACTTGTTCGTTGTTAAGTAAATCTGATGCTATACCTGTGAGGGTAATGTTACCAGCTTCTAGTACGTAACCCCGATCGGCAATTTGGAGTGCTAAATTGGCGTTTTGTTCGACTAACAGGATTGTAACGCCCGTGGCGCGAAGGTTTTGAACGATCGCGAAAATTTCTTTGACGATCGCCGGTGCTAAGCCTAAACTGGGTTCGTCTAATAATAGCAGTTTCGGGCGGCTCATCAGCGCACGGGCGATCGCCAGCATTTGCTGTTCCCCGCCGCTGAGGGTTCCTGCTAGTTGACGGCGCCTTTCTGCTAAGCGCGGAAATATTTCAAATTGGCGCTCTAAATCGGCTTTTACTGCCATAGAGTCCGATCGAATATAAGCGCCCAATTCCAAGTTAGCTAACACCGTTTGCTGCGCCAAAACCCGCCGCCCTTCTGGACTGTGGGCAATTCCCAATTTCACAACTTCGTGAGCTTGGCGGCGCGTTATATCGCGCCCGCTATAAATAATTTGTCCTTGTCGCAAATTAACTATTTTAGAAATTGCTCTCAGGGCGGTACTTTTGCCCGCACCGTTGGCACCGATGAGACTGACAACTTCCCCTGGATTTATGATTAAATTGATATTTTGTAAAGCTTGAATGCCGCCGTAATTGACAGAAAGGTTTTTGAGTTCTAAGAGGATGTTTTGAGTTGTGTTGGGTGGGCGGTCGTGCATTTTATGTGACTTTGAGTTTGAGGTACATTGCGATTTACTGTTGGGTGGGGGCGGGTTTATGAGATTGTTATTTTTAGGCAATTATTGGCAGGTTTACCCGCCCCTACAGAATGTGTAATAAGGGTGCAATATGTGAGTTGTTAATATTACTCTTAGTCAGCGTAGGCGGACATTGTTTGTGTAGACGCGATTTCCAATCGCCGGGTTTCCTTAGTTATTTTTCATCTCCCAAATAAGCTTCAATTACAGCAGGGTCATTCCTCACAACAGCAGGCTCGCCCAAGGCAATAAGCTGACCGAAATGCAACACGGCAATTCGATCGCACAATCCCATAACCAGGGGTACGTGATGCTCGATCAATATTACAGTTAAATTGAACTTTTGGCGCACTTCTCGGATAAATTCACTTAATTTGTGCTTTTCATTCGGATTCATGCCCGCCGCTGGTTCATCTAACAGCAATATTTGCGGTTCTAGAGCTAAAGCGCGGGCAATTTCCAAACGTCTTTGGTCGCCGTAGGCCAAGTTTTTGGCTTGTTCGCCCGCGCGATCGCCCAATCCGACTAAATCCAACAATTCTAAGGCTTTTCGCTGGGTTTTGCGTTCCATTGCGTTAGATGCTGGCAAGCCGAAAATCCCTGCCAGCACTGATAAAATTGGATTGCCCGATCGGCTGTGGATGTGTCGGGCGATCGCCACATTTTCCACAGCAGAAAGTTCCCCAAACAAACGGATGTTTTGAAAAGTTCTGGCAATACCTTTATTGGCAATTTGATAAGGTCGCAGTTGGGAAATGTCCTCGTTTTGATAAATCAGTTTTCCGGTGTTGCTGGGTATCAGTCCAGTCATAAGATTAAATAGAGTAGTCTTGCCAGCGCCGTTAGGGCCGATCAGTCCAAATATCTCGTGTTTTTGAACTGTAAAAGATACGTCATTCACAGCAATTAAACCGCCAAAGCGGCGAGTTAATCCTTGTGCTTCTAAGATGGGATTGCTTTTGGAGAGGGAAACAGTTTGTGAAATCACAAAAAACGAGAGAATATCTGCAATTTAATTATGCCTCAGATTGGCATTTAAATAAATAGCCTCGCGCTCTCAAATCAATTACTCATTACCAATTACTGATTGTTAATTAGCAGGCATCTAGCTGATTCAAGGGAAAACCGCTATAATATTACAATTACCGTACCGCCTCAATCTCCTCAAGCCGTCTCGCCCGGGTAATCTTATGACGATGTACGTACCGGATTCGCAGCATTCCCAAACAAAAGTGCTCCCTACGATGTACGATCTACCCAGTGAAGACCCGGAGGAGCCCGGTTTGCCTGACGAATATCACCGGTGGCAAGCACAACTTTTGTGCGATAGCTGCCTCCCTTCTAATTATCCAGCCGATCGCGTATTCTCTGCCAGCGATCTCAATCTATACTACGACTCCAACCATCCCAATTGGTACAAAAGACCCGATTGGTATTTAGTTGTCGGGGTTTCGAGATTTTACAGAGACGCAGATTTGCGCCAAAGTTACGTCATTTGGGACGAAGCAGTAACTCCTTTAATCGCGATCGAATTTCTGTCACCAGGTACGGAGGATGAAGATTTGGGACTGACAGAATCAGAACCAAACAAACCGCCGACTAAGTGGCAGGTTTACGAGAGAATTTTGAAGATTCCTTATTACTTTGTTTTTAGCAAATACAACAACCAATTAAGAGTATTTCGCTTAGTTGGCAACCGTTACCGCGAACAAGTGTTAACAGGTTCTCGTCGATTCTGGATACCCGAAATACAGTTGAGTTTGGGTTTGTGGGAAGGTTCTTTCCTGCAAAATCAAAGGTTGTGGCTGCGCTGGTACGATATTAATGGCAATTTAGTTCTGACTCCTGAAGAATTTGAAAGACAGCGAGCTCAATTGGAAAGCCAACGAGCTGAATTTGAAAGGCAGCAAGCTGAATTTGAAAGGCAGCAAGCTGAATCTGAAAGGCAACGAGCTGAATCGGAAAGGCAACGAGCTGAATTTGAAAGGGAGCGAGCCAATCGTTTAGCCGATCGCCTCAAAGCAATGGGCATTAATCCAGATGAGCTGTAAAATTAAATAGCAGCATGAAATGGTGCAAGCTGCAAGCGCTGTCCATAAAAATTTATTAACCAAAAATTACTTATGCCAGAATCTACCTCATTGCGCGATCGCTACCTAACACTGATCGATAAAATTGTCGAAATCACCCTCAAAGGTCAAATTCGCTCTAAAGAACAAGTCTATCAAATGCTGGTGCAAGACATTAGCACCGGCACCGGCGAAATCTTTGAACGCTGTTTCGGCGAACGCCTTGATGCCACCGAAAATCAGCTCAGAAATGAAAAAGACGAAATCAAACAAGCAAAGGCAAATCGCACCCTCCGAGCGCTCAAAACCATCCAAGGAGAATGGGAACGCTGGCAGAAAGATAACCGCATCGATCGCGAAATTGCATCTTCAATCCAACAAATCCTTACCGCCGAATCTAACGGCCGCCTCCTGGCATTATTGCAAGTAATCGATCCGAATAAAGAACATCCGCTGACTCTCGATCAATTGCAGCAATTGGCAAAATCTCTGCACCAACAAATGCTGCAAACGGCCAATCCAGAAACCGAGCGAGATTTGCAGCAAATCACGGCCGGCATTGCCAAAGGTTTAGAATCTTGGCAGCGGTTGGAACCGGAACTCGTGGGCTGGATTTATCAGCCGCAGCAGCTAGGATTTGCCGGTAGTCCCGAACAAAATGGGCCTTGGGCTTTTTGGGCAAAAAAAGTTAACAGTCCCTTTCCCCGCGATCTATTGAATACTATTGCGATCGGTGAATCTGTAGTTCAATTCGCAGCCAAGCAATCGAATTTAGAGTTAAGCGTATTGGTGGAATTAGCGATTATCTTGCAGTGCTTGCAGCGCGCCTTGGCGATATGGTTTGACAAGCAAGTTTACGATTCCAAAGTGTCAACAAAAGCTTCTATTTCTACTTACATTACTTTTGCTGTAATTTGGAGCCAGCTAGCTAGTGGGTTTAATAATTCTACCAAGAGCGGCGAGCAGTTGGCAAATGCTTGTTTTCAAGTAACTTTGCAAATTTTGCGCGCTTTTTCTCAGCGGGAATACTTTCCGCTTTACGGCGGAATTTTTGCTTCGTTTGATGGTAAAGCTCTGCGGCATACTTTGGATTATTTAGACGAACCGCTGCGGCGAGTTGAAGGCACTCAAGCGAAAGCTCGGATTCTGACGCTTTTGGGTTATTCGATGCAGGCGGCTGGGGCCTACGAGCGATCGATCTTGCTGCACAAACAAGCGCTGGAAATTGCCCGCATGGAAGGAGACAAAGCTTGCGAAGTTGCCAATCTCAATCACATCAGCCGCAACTATGTTGCTCAAAAAAATTATCAGGAAGCGATTAATTACAGCCAGCGGGCTTTAATTATGTCACGACAAGCGGGAGAGCGACAAGGCGAGGCAAATGCCCTGGCTAATTTGGGTTACAGCGAAGTGTTTCAAGCGCGGCAGTTGGAGGAGGTGGAACCGGAGGTTTATGAGAGTGCGATCGGTTATTTGGAACAAGGTTTGTTGCTGTCGGAAAAATTGGGAGACAGGCAAAGTCAAGCTTTTTGTTCCAGCAGTCTCGGTATCGCTAAAATTGCCCTGGAAAATGCTGAAGCTGCGATCGAATATTTGCTCAAAGGTTGGCAAGCGGCTCAATTCTCAGGGGATTTATATTTGCAAGGTCTGAATTTGGCTTACTTGGCTCAAGCTTATTACAGAATCAACTCACTAGAAAAAGCGATATTTGCAGGCAGTTTGGGGATGTATACTTTGGAGCAAATTGGTGCGATGGAGTGGCGTCAATCGGCTGGTTTGCTGACTATTTTGCGGGGTCAAATGGGGGCGGAATCTTTTAAACAATCTTTGGCTAAAAGTCGAGCGAATATCATTCCGGCGATCGGTGTTGACGGCTACGATTACATCCCGGAGTTGCTGGAAAAATACCAGCAATCTATTTAAATCTTTGTAGAACAGGCATCTTGCCTGTTGCTGAGAGGGGTGCAAAATGTAAGTTTTAACTCACCCAATAGCTGCATTATCAATAAGTCTTTCATGGGCGGGCAGGATGCCCACCCCACAACCAAATTTAAGTCTTTGTGGAACAGGCATCTTGCCTGTTCATGTGTTTTTGTGCACCGCAACCTCCGAATAATTAATGCTCAACTATCACCGGCGTTCCAATTGCGACTTTCTCAAATAAAGTCTGTGCGTCTTTATCAAACATTCTCACGCAGCCGTGAGAAGCCGCCCCCCCGATCGACTCTGGATTCGGAGTACCGTGAAAACCAATCACATTCTTGCCATCCGTCCAAAACCCCATCCACCTACTGCCTAATGGATTGTCCGGCCCAGCAGGAATAAGTTCTCCCGTCCAAGGATTTTGCCAAACAGGATCTTTGATCATTTGAATAACTTTAAAACTGCCTGTAGGAGTTTCCCAGCCGCCTTTTCCCACAGCAACCGGGAAACTGGCTTGCACCTTATTTTGTCGGTACAGATAGACGCGGCGTTCTCGCAATTTCAGCACTAAACGCACTTCTTCAATTGGATTTACCGGAGGTTGTGGTTCCTGCGGAATATGCCGAAATGGTTCTCCCAAGGGCGGTAGTTCTGGGGCTGGGAGATTCGGCAATTTTGCCTCAGATTTGGGTCGCTGCGCTGCGATCGCGCTATTACTTGAATTAGCAACAGGTTCGGCAGCCGCCTGCTGCTGTAGGACGACCGACAGCGCGGCTGCACTCAAGCTCAACACAATTAACTTGTTCAACAAAAATTTGCTGTTCACCATTGTTTTGTTCGTTAAATTCCTCACCAGCAGTTCCTACAAAGTTCCTATCTAATTATCCGCAAACCGCACCCGGTTACTAAATTTTTGAGAGGGTTTTTTGAGTGCAAATGCTACGCAGTTCCTAGTTTAAATTCCACAACTGATAACTTGTAAGTCAACACAATACTTAGGCATAAATACCAAAAAAACCTGGTATTTATCAGGGGATCGGTGGCGAGCCGCGAGAAATTTTCGTGAAAAAACCCGGTTTATGCCTAAATCCTGCAAGAAAATGATTAAATTTTACCTCCGACTAATTTGATTTTTTAGCAGTGGCCGGCTGGCGATCGAGAATTGAAACTCTGGCGCTGCAGCATCCGGCAAGCACAATCTGTCTTTTGGCAGAGTTTCCCGCCCAGCAGCAACACTGAGGTTGGCTTAAAAAACTGCAACGGTCGATCGAACAAACTCAATATATCACGCCAACACTCTAGAGATGCGAACCGCTGAACTTGTTGTAAATCGGGAACTTATGATGTAAAATTTAGTCTTTCAATACTTGTTCGATAATCTTTTTTTGAGATTGTCCTAAATTTCCTACTCTGGGGATTAAACTGGATTAGGTATAGAGGTTGGGACTTTCGCGCAGCGGAAGCAAACCCGACCCTAAATAGCAGTTAATGTGAGGTTTCAATGCGTCTTCAGAACATCAAATTATTGACAGGTGCAACCCTGTCGGTGCTAATTTCGGCGGTCTCAGTACATCCTGCGATGGCTAACCCTGCAACTCAAATAGCCCAAACGCAGACCACAACAACAGCAAGCACTCGAACTGTTATCGGTTTTGTCAAAAGTATTGTCGGCGACGTAGTAACAATTCGCGAAGAAAACGCGCCGTACAGAACTCTCAGGATTCAAAAATGCGTCCTGAAAATTATTGGTCTCGTACCGGGAATGAAAATCAGAGCCACCGTAGCTGGAGCTCAGGTGGAAAACATCGTAGTGATCCCCGATTATAAGGTGGTAGCCACAACCGTTGTTCGTCCCCCAATCCCAGCACCGGCACCGCGCCCGGCCCCATTACCGGCTCCGGCACCGCGTCCGGCTCCGCCACCGCGTCCGGCTCCCGCTCCGATTCCGGCTCCCCGTCCGATTCCGGCTCCGGCTCCCGCTCCTGTGAGAGGACTGTGGTAGAGCTAGATTTGTAAACGGAATTAAGCCACCGCGTCGGCGGTGGCTTCGCTGTTTAACAGCAGTTAGAATAATAGAATTGTCCAGCAATTGTTGAGAAATGGCTGCTATGTATTACCTGCGTTTCTTGTTGCTAATTCTGCTGTTGCCGGTGATTGCGTGCGATCGAGCTACAGATGCGATCGCGCCTGCTGTGGGCGACAACGGCCCCCTGTCGCAAATTCCCTCCCGTGCACCGCTGGCAAATGTTGGGACAAGTCAAATTGTACCGACCAAACCGCTTTCACCGCAGCCAATCCGCATTGTTGCAACTTCTTTGCCGCAGCCAGGAGCCAGCGAAAGCGCCTCAAAACCTCCTCAAGTAGTACCGATTCCCGCATCGCCATTGCTGCAAGTACCTCCTGGCTTTGTCGTCAACGTTTTTGCTGACAATTTAGACGCTCCCCGATGGCTGGCTTTGACGCCCACAGGCGATGTTTTGGTAACAGAAACCCGGCAGAATCGGATTGCGCTGCTGCGGGATGCCAACGGCGACGGCGTTGCTGAGGTTCGCAAAACTTTTGCAAGTGCCCAAAACGGGTTAAATATTCCCTTTGGCATGGCTTTTGCCGATCGCTATTTTTTCCTCGGAAATACCGCTGAAGTCCGCCGATTTCCCTACACACAAGGACAGGAACAATTGACCGGTACCGGTCAAAAAATTGCCGATTTACCGGGCGGCGGCTACAACCAACACTGGACGCGAAATGTTGTCGTTTCCCCCGACAAGAGCAAGCTTTTCGTATCAGTTGGATCGCAGTCTAATGCCGATGCCGAAGCGCTGCCGAGGGCGTCTGTTCAAGTGATGAATTTGGACGGCAAGAACCCGCAAATTTTTGCTTCCGGTTTGCGAAATCCGGTGGGATTGGATTTTCACCCAAAAACCAATCAACTCTACACAACAGTCAACGAACGCGACGGTTTGGGAGATGATTTGGTGCCGGATTACTTGACAAGAATTCGTCAAGGCGAGTTTTACGGCTGGCCTTACGCTTATTTTAAGCCGAATTTGCTCGACCCGCGCCACGTCCGAAACGGTACGAGCGATCGACCTGATTTAGCGGCTAAAACATTAATGCCAGACGTGCTGTTTCAGGCGCATTCGGCGGCTTTGGGACTTCAGTTTTACGACGGGAAAACGTTTCCCAAAAGATTCCTCAATGGGGCATTTGTGGCGTTTCGCGGCAGTTGGAATCGGAACGCTGGAACTGGTTATAAAATCGTGTTTGTACCTTTTAATGCGGCGAACGGACGCCCTCAAGGTTATTATGAGGATTTTCTGACAGGTTTTCTGACAGATCCGTCGGGCCCGAAAACTTGGGGGCGGCCTGTTGGTTTGCTGGTTTTACCTGACGGGAGTTTGCTGTTTACTGAGGAAGCGAATAACCGGATTTATCGAGTGCAGTATCGCGGCTGACGATCGGGCGATCTATAGCAATCCTAAATGATTTGCTTGCATTATACGCGAGCTTTCTGGCTCGCACTGCAAGGATTCTGGTCTTGCTCGATTTTGCGACTGATGCGAGGATTGCTATATTGATAATTTAATACTAATTATCAAAACTCATGCAACAGTATCTGTAGGGTGCGTCGCCACCCTTAAATATTAAATTAATATCCACAATCTTTGAGCGACGCACCGGTGCATACAGGGTGAGCGCAAACAAACCCACACTCATCATTGTTGCTTTCTGGAGGCGAGAATTGGTATATAGCCTTTCTCAAAAAGATGAGGTATGATTGACAGATTATATAACCACTTAAACTGAGAGGGGCTGAAGCCCAACTACGTACCTCATCTTTCTGAGAAAGGCTATAAGTAGCCTAAAGGTTTTGCGATCGCTTTAAAATCCCGAACCGGGTTGTCTCAGAAACTCTGCTTCTTCGGGGGTTGTTTCTCGTCCGAGAATTTGATTGCGGTGGGGAAATCTCCCAAAACGCTCGATTATTTCCAAATGCTGCTGCGCGTATTCAATGAGTGAATCGCTGTCAGGTTCGCCGCTGAGTTGGCTAAATAGTTCGACAGATTTTTGCTGGTTTTCTAAGTTTTCGCTGTGTTGAAAAGGGAGATAAATAAACAATTTTTGTACAGTCAGCAATTCGCGATCGAAGTTATGATTAACAGCGTATTCGGCGGTAGCTAAAGCTTTGCTGTCTGTGGCGAATGCTTGAGGTGTGGCGCGAAACATATTGCGCGGAAATTGATCGAGCAGTAGAATTAATGCTAGGCAGTTTTCGGGGGAATCTCGGCAGGAATCGAGTTTACCGGAGGCGGCTAGTTCGTATTGCGGCAGAAAGCCCGATCGCACTTCGGCATCAAAATCCGCATCTTTTTCAAACCATTTCTTGTGGACTTTGCCAAACTCAGGAGAGTGCGATGGACCAAACCAAAAATCTAAAACTTCATTCATTAGCAATCTAGATATGCGATTGATTGTTGATTAAAGCTTCTGTGTCTGTAGTTGCACAAAATGCGCTATCTGTCCAACTACAAACCGCAGCGATTAATGATTAGCAATGATGACTTAGGAACCTTTGTTGTCCGGTGCTTCAAGTTACGAACTAGCAAACAGTCTGTCCCAAGTTTTGCCTCCCACAACTCCGTCTACAGGAATATCCGCTTGTCGCTGAAATCTTTTCACTGCATTTTCGGTTGTCGGACCGAAAACGCCATCAATTACGATCGGGTGTGAGGACAAGCCCCGCGCGTTCAACAACTTTTGCAGTTTCTTCACATCTTCCCCTTTCGAGCCGCATTTTAAAATCCTTTTATGGTGTCTCACCTCTGGTCTATGGCAATCATTAGTGTGGCAAACTGCGTCGCCCGCTGCATAGTTGGCTCTACTTGTGCCCGTCAAAACTAATAGCGCGAGAACTGCTAGTAAATAATAAAAAGTCTGCGATCCTGCCATATTTTCCCTGTTAATTTTTCATTCGATCGACCAAACCAAAAATCTCAAACTTCATTCATTAGCAATCTAGTAGACGATTGATTTTTGATTGCAGCTTCTGTGTCTGTAGTTGCACAAAATGCGCTATCTGCACAACTACAAACCGCAGGGATTAATGATTAGCAATGATGACTTAGGAACCTTTGTTGTCCGGTGCTTAAAGTTACGAACTAGCAAACAGTCTGTCCCAAGTTTTGCCTCCCACAACTCCGTCTACATGAAGATGATTTTGCCGCTGAAATTTCTTCACTGCTGTGAGAGTTGTCGGCCCGAACACGCCATCAACTACGATCGGGTGTGGGGACAAGCCCCGCGCGTTCAACAACTTTTGCAGTTTCTTCACATCTGCCCCTCTCGATCCGTGTTTTAAAATCCTTTTATGGGGTCTGAATTCTGGTTCGTTGCAATCATCGTGCGGCGCGCAAATTGCGTCACTTGATGAAGCAGTATATGCTCCGCCACCGATACCAGTCAAAATCAATAGAACTAGAAATGCTAGTAAAATCACAAAAGGCGACTCCGGCTTCTTCTTAGGCGGAGGCGGAGGCGGGGGAGGGGGCGGTTTTGGCTTGCATTCTAGTGAAATAGTACCAGTACAAACTTGTTCGGACATACTTTCCCTGTTAATTTTCTCAAGCGTTTTTTGCAAGTTGGACGATTGTTTGAGGGTGAGAAACCGGGTTTCTGGGATGGACGTATCCAATCTCGACCGGGTTTCTGGCAACAGTCAACCGACATTCTACAATATAAGTGGCTTAACGGCAAAATCTCCGATCGTGCAAGTTAAATTTTGTTGCTCTTTGGTAGCAGCAAAGGTAACAATTACTTCGCAGGCAACTGCAACTGTCAGCATTACCAAGTTTCTCGCCAGCGGGTAATCGCAAACGTCATCATTCGCCGCTGAAGGAACCCGATAGTGTTGGTTCCAAATTATTTCTGAGTAATCCGCAGCTAATCCGACGTGCACGCAGGGAATCGAGACACTCGCACAGTAATCCTTGACTGCTTGCCGGCCGACACTGTTATCAAAAGTATCGATGACAGCGGCACTGTTAGCAAGCAGCCGATCGGCATTTGCGGGTGTCAATTCTTTTGAGTGCGCGTCAATGCTGACTCCCAAAGCGCGGTAGAGGTTGTTGGCGAGAATTTTGGCTTTGAATGCGCCGATGTCCGATCGATAATAAGGTTGAGTGGAAAGGTTGCGTTCCTCGATGCGATCGCGATCGATGACTTTTAACTGACAAAAGCCCGATCTCGCCAGACTTTCTGTTATATTCGCACCCAAAGCGCCCGCGCCGCACACCGTTACCGGGAAATTTTTTATCAGCGACATCACTGCGGCACTTCTGTAAAGTTGTTCGTGAAAAAATATACTCATAGTAATTGCGAATTGGGCATTGGGCATTGGGCATTGGGCAAACAGGTCATTGGGCATTGGGCATTGGGCATTGGGCATTGGGCATTGGTTATTTCTTGATTATTTTTTATAAAAACCAGGATCAACTAACAACTAACAACTAACAACTGACAACTAACTATTAGATATTCTCCGATGCCCCATGCCCTGTTTGCCCAATTCCCCATTCCCATTATCTATCTTCAACTACTCCAACTAATGATTGCAAGTCGAAGTCTTTGTCCAATCCGCTGAGACAAATGCCAGCACTCATAACTGTCAAATCATTTTTGGCGATCGCAGAAGTGTGATGTTCTCCACTCTCGCTAGTCCATTCAACCAGCCAATAATTTTGGCGATCGCAAAAATCCCGCAACTCGCCGCCGCCCATCTTCAACGCCCGCTGCAAACGCTGTTCGGCCTGCACATTCGGATCGAAATATTTAATATTTCGGGACACCAATTCGTAAACAGTTCGCATTTCTGGTGTCATCCCTTTAAAGCGAACATCTTGAGGCAAAATCAACTCTTTCAAAGCTATTCTTAACTTTTCAGAATGCAGCGGATTGGCGCGCCTGTCAATTTCTTCAAACCAAAAACAATCACCGTCCCACCGCGCCACACTCTGCTCGAACTGCGAGCCTTTAGTTACTAAATGAACAGGTACGGGTTTAGCAGCACCAGTGCGCTGTTTAGCGTCAGATTCATTAACAGGATAAGCCAGCCAAGTTTGCCCTTGTAGTACGCAAGCCAAATGCAACCGAATCGGCATGAGTAGTTGCAAATACTCTGCCACTTGCGGCCAAATAGGCTCCTCAATTACAGCAGCAACGTTCTCATTTACAGGCTCAAAAATAGCCCATCCTTCAAAGTTTTGCGGCTGGGGTTGAAACAGATAAGTCATGCCACCTATCCTTGTCCGCACCCTTCCCCCCCGCACGCAAGGAGCCAGGAATTGGGTATCGAGTAGCTGCCCTTCTTGGGCGGCGAGTTTGCTGATAATTTTGCGGATATCTGCCACTGAAATGACCTCCGTAATCTTAATTTTTTTTACCTATAGCAGTTCTCAATAAAGTGAGGTATGCCTTATGCCCTATGCCCTATGCCCTATGCCCTATGCCCTAGAGCCGAGAGCACCTCATGTTACTGAGAAAGGCTATAACACACTTTTAAATTAAATAAATATAAAGATTTATAAATACTGTTGACTCGAATCAATATCCTAATATAATATTGAGCGAACCTCGCAACTTGACCTTGTAAATATCTTAAGTAAATATGCTGCAAAAGCTTTTTTCTAAGTGGGTTGTATTCACAGCTTTGACACTTCCTATTTTTGGCTCAGTCCAGGTAGCTAAAGCTCAGAACACCTATGGAGCTACTGCTTATTCTCCGACTTCTGATGCCACTGGTATTAGTTGGGATCATGCTACAGAAAAAGAAGCACTAAACGCAGCAGTAGCCGTCTGCAATGAACAAAGCGAAGGTGCTAACGACTGCGAACCGCTGACATCTAATAGCAATAATTGTGGAGCGATCGCCGTAGGCAAAGGAGGAGCAGGTGCGGGCTGGGGCGGCGATAAAGCAGCAGCAGAAGCTCAAGCTCTCGCCGGTTGCAGCGAACTAGATGGCGGTAACTGTAAAGTCCAGCTTTCTGCTTGCAACAACTAATTAAACAGATAAATATTGGTCGGAGCCGTGTAGATTTTCGCTGGTAAAACAGGTTAGAAAATAGTACGTTTAAGGTGCGCTGGGCGCACCTTACCGAATACAAATCGGCTAAAAGTAGAGTGCACCATGTGCACCTTACAGTTAATCTCCTACTTCGGAAGTAACTGCATCGGGTGGCAGCAAACTTTCTAATCTATCTTTAGACCAGTATTCAGTAGGATAAGCTAGTGCAATAATATCAGAGAGTCTAATCAGCCACGTAACTTGTCCGTAAGCATCGATATTTTCCGCCTGTTCGTTAGGGGGAACTATCACCAAAAGTTCCGCAAACTCCCCGAACAGATTAATCGGGATGCCGCCGAAACTGCTATTATTTGTTTTAATCCAAACTTTACTGCCTCGATCGAGAGCTTGTTGCAGTCGCTGGCAGAGCAAACTGGATTTTTTGACCTGGGATTTTTGGGCTTTCGACTTTTTTCCCATAGTTTTAAGAAGTTAAAGTAGTTGTATTGTGGGTTGCACAGTGGGTTGCACAGTGGGTTGCACAGTAGGTTGAGATTTAGTGCGATCCTCTTCGAGGGCTTCGCTAACGCCGTTTGGTATTGAAACGGACAAAAGGAAAAAGGGCGATCGCCCCGTCGCTACCCCATCACTCTACTCTATAAGAAAGTGCTGTACTGCGATCGTAATAACAATTTAATCGCAAAATCGGGAAATGACACCAGCTCAAAAAAAATGGGACTCTAGCCAAACTCCAAACCCTTAAGTCATCAGTGATTCCCAATCTAAAATCTAAAATCTGAAATCTAAAATGATATGACCTGCGGTGGCACTGTTGCAAAGTCAGTCAACGAGGCCCGTGTTTCTACTGTGTCCAAATGCAGTATAATCGGCGGAATCTTCCCAAATCGTTTAAGTAAAACAATGGACTGGCGAAAGCTCATTCATCCAAACCCAAAAGCTTCAACAAGTCAACCAGCAGCGCCAGAAACTCGATTGTCTGTAGAATTCTTGCTGGGGCTCTTTGCTGCGGGATGGACGGAACAGCAGGTGTTAGATAAATATCCCGCACTGACTTCAGAAAAGTTGCGCGCGGCTTTGGCTGCTGCGGATTCCCAGTTAGTGTCATCCATCGCTAATCCAGAATTACTAGAAATTATCGCTCAAACTAGAGAATAATTGAAAATAGCTAAAAAGTTGTCGCTTGAGGATATTGAGGGAGATGTTTGGGAGTAAAGATTGATATTAAATGTCAACTTCCCCCTAAATTTTCTCTAACTCTTTCCCGAAACTCCAACACCGCCTCAAGGGGGTCGGGGCGTTGTACATACTCTGCAATCAGTGATAAATCCAAATTCGGCAACAACTCGCTTGGCTGCATTTTTTCATATTCCTCTCCCCGAAGATGATAAACCTCAAAGCGACAATTTTTCCAGAACCAAACCTCTCTGATTCCGAGCTTTTTGTAAACTGCTAACTTGTCCAGGCCGCCACTGCTGAGTACAACCTCGATCGCTAAATCAGGAAATTCTTTTTCTGTACCGATACAATAGCACTCATCCGGTTCTGTACCGCCCTTTTTTGCTTGAATGCGGAAGGTAGTTGAACCCAATCCCCAAAACCGAGTCCGTGTTTCTTGAAAATACGCTTCTAGCAGCATCCCAATATTGGTTTTATCTCGATCGTGACGGCGACTTGGGGACATAATTTCCAGCACTTCATCTAAATAAGTAACCCGATACCAAGGACTATCTCCGAGTTGAGTCAGTAGTTGTTCATACTGTTGCCAACTTACCCCGCTGGTAATAAATCTTTCCACGGGGTCTTCGGTGAAAAGCTCTAATTCGGTTGCTAAATCTTTGATTAATATTGAAGTCACCAACTGCTCCTCCCAAGTTTAGAGTATAGTAGAAGATTGTGATTCTGTCATCAATGGTTTAACTGGCGATCGCTACCTCATTTTCACTATCATCCTCTTCATTAATTCCAAATTTTTGGCAAATTTCATCGAGTGTCTGAGGTTGAATGACTCTTGATTTAGCTCTCTTTAATGCTGCAAACAAACGAGTTGCATTGGCAGGCGACCTCAGCAAATAAAGCGTTTCTAGCAAACTTTCTAATTCTGCCTCAGAAATCAAAACTGCATTTTTGCCGTTAGGTCTAGTAATAACTATTAGTTCCCCAGTTTCAACAGCGCGATCGCACAGATTTTTTAAATTTGCTTCAGCTTCAGTGTATGTAATCTCAGTTGACATCATAAGCTGTTCGGCATTTAAAAGACGATTGTAGGGTGCGTCAGTTCTTTCATCGTTTCCCATGTAAGCGGAGCGTGTTCGCGAATGACGCACCATACCTAGATCGTTAGTGGTTTAAATGCTCCACAGCTTACTGGAATTCGCAATACTTTTTGCAATTGAGCAAGAAACCCCTAACCCACCCTCACCAATATCAATAGACCAGCACGCGGTAGTAACTTTAACAATGCCCTGTACGCTTGTGACAATATTGGGCTTAATTTGTGAGATTTTAGAATGACCCCTCATTCATCTAAGCCACTTAGCATGGCAGATGCCAACTTAACCCAATTGGCTGGGTTTGTGCTCGCTTCTATTGCATTGGCTACCAACTTGCTCAATCGATAAGTTCAGTATTCCAGTTTGCTTGCTGTATTTTAGTATCTAACTCCCGATACTGTCTAGACATTCGAGCCATTTGCGTTTGCAATTCACCAACGTCGATCGTACTGAAAAATTTGACTTCCGATCGAGTATAGCGGTCTTGCCTAACAGCGGTTTCGTCAACTAAAGACTTGTAGATGCCGCGCTTGAGGGCGAGAACATCTCTCTTGGCTAAAGCATCTGATAAAGTCACTCCATCTTCCAGAGTTGTCAGCGAATTAGTCTTGTTAATTTGCTTAATTAAGTCTTCCAGTTCTTGCACCCCTGCATCTACTTCGCTAATCAGTGCTTGGGGATTTTCGGGAGGTTCTTCTCCTTCCTGTACTTTAGCACTTCTTGTCAATCTGGATCGCAGTTGTTCCATTCTTTTTTGACAGTCTGCTCTTAAAATTAAAGCTTCAGCTAGTTTCATAGTGTCTTGTCCTTCAGCTCCGTGCCAATTTTAGCATATAATAAGTAAGGTGCGCTACGGCGCACCCTACAATTTACTTATCATCCCTCACCGGCAGCGACGTGTCGAGAATTTCCATCAACAATTCCAAGCGCGAAGGACGATTCAACATCGGCACTAAATTCGGCAAGGAGTAGTAATCGCCGGCAAACGTAAAGGTTTCCACCGATACTTGTTTGTCCTTCAATTGCTTCTCAACATCTTTGCACCAAGCACCAACTCGCACAATTACAACATCAGGAATTACTCCCAACCTGCTGCAGTAATTAGGATAAGCATCCACGAAGTAAGGTGAAGAGTTTTCGCCTTCATCTGTTACGATGATAAATTGATCGACTACCTGCTTTTTAATCCGCATTGCTTCCACCGCGCAACCGCAACTTGTGCCGCCGCCAGCGTGGATGTGCTTGAAAGCGCGTTCCCAGTCTGTCAATTCGCTGCCGTTTGCTTGCACTGGATACGGCATGGTGTCAAAGGCGTAGACGAACAGTGCAGCGTCGGAAATGCCGGAAATCAAGGCAGCGAGACGCTTACCGATTTCGATCGCACTTTCCATGCTTCCCGACTTGTCAATCAACAAACCAGTTGCTTTCGCAATCTTGCCGCGCTTCTTCACCTGTTCGTTTGTCACCGCTTCCAGCTTCGCCACCGTTGCTGCGTCGAAGTTCGCGCCCGCACCCGCAACACTCGCTTTGTAAGCAGAAACCCGATCGCACTTTGCCGCTTCATCCAACTTGGAATCAATCAACTGCTTGACTTCCGGGTGTTCCATCGCGCCGCGCGACTGAATCGATTTCAAATTGTTGATGACTTCCTGCGGCGACATCGAGTTAATCAGCGCGGCCAAAACTGTTGGCGTTAGCTGTTTGATCGCACCAACTGCGATCGTATACGGAATCTTGTACTCAACAATCAAATTCGCCTGTTCCGCAGGTGTCGCCGCCTTCGCCAACTGCTTCAAAACGAATGCCAGAGAGTCTTCCGGCGGATTGTCTTTGAAGAGAATAGCGTTAGCGCGATCGCTCGGCTTGACGTGCAGCGTTGCGTACAAATGCTTCATCGCCTTGCGGTTGCGGAGGGCGGCGCGATCGAAAAACTGCGGATTCTTTTCCCGCGATTTCAGATAGCGAGTGACAGCAGTGCGCGCGCTGCGGGGCACCTTATTCTGGTGCCGCTTCATAAAGTCCACAATCCGCGAAACCTCGTAGGGAGGGAACTCTTGCAGCATCATAAAACCCGCATCTCGGTGTTCCGTCAGCGCCGAAGTTAGCAAGTTTCCGGCAAAAACTTCCTTGTGATCGCGCACGTCGCCGTGACGCTGATACCACACTGCTAAATGACCGTAAAAAATGGGGTCTAATTCGATAATTAACTTGTGAATTTCTGCTACTTTTTCTAATACACGGTGAGGAGTGGTTAGCAGAGAGTTGAGCAGTTCCAAACGTAAATCCCGCTCGGCTGCATTCATATTCATTGTACAATCTCCCATTTTGATTGTTAACTAATATTTTGTGCTTATCGCCTCATTCCGCGATGGATTGAAATCCCTGGCTGTTTCGGATTCGAGGGGCTTCAAATCGGGTTCAACCCAACTATTTCTGGCTTCCCAGGACATCAGGCGATCGCGGGTGTAATAGCGAAATGGTAAAGTGCGTGAAGCGGAGCTATCCCGTAGGGAATCGGCATATTTTGCAATCAAACCGTTAGCCAGATGTACGATCGAGCGATTGTGACTTTCACCGGCGAGATACCGGCGAACAATTCGCACCCAAAACAGCGTTAGCGTTTCGTGATACCCGCTGTTTTGTGTGGTTTCAATTCCTTGAACCGAGTTGTAAAGTTTAATGCCATTGCGAATCGCATTGATTGCTTCTTGCTCTGAGTCATAAAACAGATACCACAGAGCAACGGTTAAATGCGCTTCGTGCGTCCATTGACTTCGCGGCAAGCTGCATTCTTGGAAAGCATGAATCAGACTGTCTATCTCGCTGGGCGATCGGTAAATTATAGTTGTAGTTTTCATAATTTAATTCTCCTTCCTCACCACTTTCACATCTAAAAATTAGGATAAAAATCACTTCGCGCAAGTTGAAAAAGTCGTTTGTTCACAGGATTTGAACCTGCATATACTTGAATTTAAGTCAAGCGCCTTACCGTTTGGCTAGTATGTAAACTTTCTCGATTGGGGCGCGAAGTAAAAAGACTAATTTTTGCTTAGTCGTTCCATGATGAACTTAATTTGTTTCTTGTTGCACTGACGTTTGCTCGCAACGTACTTCTCCCGGTTCACAGAAGATTTATTTGTGTTTATTGCCAAGGGTTCAATATCTGCTAGCTCGAACGCATACCACAAATCATCTATTTTGCGATAATGATGATAAGCATCTACGAATACAAAATCATCTGGCTTTTTTTCAGGTACTTTCGGAAGTCTCTTAGCTAAGCAAAGAATTCCAGTCTCAGGATGGACGTAAAGTTGCTTGTACCAATAACCAAGAGGAAGAGCTGTATCGTAAAATTCACGGTTTTTATGATAAGGAACTCCATCAACTAACACAACATTCCGTTCCACATAGCCCCATACATGAGAGACAATATGTTGGCCGGATAAAGTAGTGATATCGAGAATTTGACACAGTTTGCTGTAAACATCATCCCAATACTGACCTACATGAGATTGCAGCCATTGGTACAGCGGCCCCAGACAATCGGAAAACCATTTTGTCTTGTTTCTCGGCTTAATTAAGTAGGGGCTAAGCAGTCCATCTGTAGTAGCTTCTTCAGTTAGTTTTACCAGAGATGTTTTTTGCCCTTTTATCTTTCTTGAGCTGATTCTCAACCCTCCCCGAGGCCGCTCAATGACATTTTCAGCTAAGCGATGTTCGCTCATAAGTCAACTTTGCCTAAGATACTAAATCAGCGTTAAAAATCCATTGCGTACTCGGTTTAAACCGATCGAGAGTCAAACAAAATCCCTCTCTAAGAGACTGAGAAAGGAGATATTGAAACCGGATTTGATATGAGATGTTCCGCGCAAGTTAGCAAAGCGTTTTGACAGGCCGATCGCTCTACCCCTGAGCTACAGTCCCTTAAACGGGACTGGCAGGATTTGAACCTGCGACCAATTGGTTGAATTGTGTGTATGCGCTTCATTTGTTAGGGCGCAGAACAGGATTTTTCTCATCTATAAACTAGAAAAATTTGACTTTTCATTTCTCCTAAACTGCTAAAAATTTTTTGCTTTTTTATAGTAAATAAAGTCACTTCGCGCAAGTTAAGAAAGCCATTGGCACATACGCAGGAGTTGAACCTGCGACCTTTTCTTTTAAGAGAAATGCTCTACCAAGAGCTAGTATGTAAGCTTCCTTTGTTTGGGCGCGAAGTGGAACTTTTAAGCGCCCGATAGATATAAAAATTTCAGCTATAAAAGGCAGCGCACAAGTCAGAGAAGCTTTAGCCTCGCGGCAAGTAGGACTCGAACCTACAATTCGATTTTAAGTCGAACGTATCCAGTTTGTAAGCTTCTTTAGTTGGGGTGCGCTGCCTAATACGTGCTTTAAGTGAATTCCTAGCCGTAAACAGCTTCTGGGCGGACAATTAAATCCCCGCTGGGACGGCGATCGAGCACGTAAGACTCGAAGCGATCGCCCTTGACATCAAAATGGTTGGCCAGACGTTCTTTAATAGCCTTGTCGCTCATTCCTGCCGCGATACCCAGTTGGTTTTCTGCCACGTCATAGGAACGTCCTTCAAAACGAATGTGAACCATTACCGATACCTCCTAGAGCAATTTTGGATTTGAAATTGGTAGCTTATCTGCTCTCGACTTTGGCTTTTTGTGAGACTTAGCAAATTGCCAGTATCGGTAAAGATTCACGAAATCTGATAATCTTTACTAAAATAAGCGCCGTTCTAAATGATAAACTTGTTTGATTTTGCGGATTTCCTCAGCCTTTTTGGTTGATTGAAATCTGGCTGAACTTGTCTGTTCTGAATCCGCATGAAATTCGTTGAAATTAGACTGATTTCGTACAGCATCTGACTCGGGCCGAGTCAGTTTGTAACCGAACAGTCTCGTATAAAGTAACAACATGACAATCGAGTCTCTATTGCAAGACTTTCAAATTGATGTTCCTTAAAAATTGAGCAATATTTAGTTGTCAAGGTTCAGAATTTGCACGGAAAATACAGGTTTTTGCTTGTCCTGCGCTTTCCATATTTACATACTACATACGTACTACATAGATGTCAAGGGGGTAGCAAAAGTTTTTTTAGATCGGATATCTTGCACTATTGTCAGGAACAGGCAAGATGCCTGTGAAGCGAAGAATGAATTTGATTGTGGGGAGTAGGGGTTGGGCATCCTGCCCGCCCGTGAATTTGATTGTGGGTTGGGCATCCTGCCCGCCCATAATTAGATAGGACTTATGCACGGGTAGCCAGAAACCGGGTTGTTTCACCAAAAAATATCAATCAAACATCCTTAACATAGGAAATGCTGTTGCGAATATTGTGAAAGCCGACTGATTCGTAAAGCCGCAATGCACCTGATGAATTTTCAGCATCCACGCCGAGAATAGCAGTAGCCACACCCGCAGCTTTCAGTCGATGCAAACCAGCGAGCAACATCGCTCGTCCCAATCCCATTTTGCGGAAGCCGCGCCGAGTGCCGAGACAAGCAATCCAGCCTTCATTGCGCCCGGTACGATCGCACTCTTGCACACTAATCTCGCAGTAACAAAAAGCGACAAATGTGCCGTCATCAGCAACAGCAATCAAGTCTAAATCATTTCTGTAATCGGGTTTAGCTAACTCGTGCTTAAATTTATCCACGGTTAAATCGTGATGATTCCAGTGATCGATAAACGACTGGTTGAACATTTCTACCCAAGCTTCCGCATCCTGTTCGCCGGGGAATTGACGCAGGGCGAAACCTTGGGGGAAGTGCGGTTCTGGGATTGGTTCAGACAGCGATCGCGCCATGCGGCAAAAATAGCGATCGACTTTAAAACCGCAACTTGTCAGCACAGAAATGCGATCGCAATCCTCAGCGCGCGCGTAGGTTCGCAGCTTCACGCGCGCGCCCCGCACCGCAGACACTTCGCGCATCCGCACTTCACCCCAGGCGATCGCGGCTGCTTCCACATCGCCTCCGCGCGCGTCGGGGTGGACGCGAAACCACAGCCAACCGTCAATTACTTCCCCAGGCTCAGAAACCGACAACTGAGCAAAACCGATTAATTTTCCCTCCGCATCTTCCCAAAGGCAGATATCGCGGGCTTTGTCTAGGGACGGTGCGTTAAATTCTTGTTGTAGTTCCGAGATGGAAGTGCCTTCATCGAGCCGATCGACTTCTTCGCAAGTATTGATTAAATGTGCGATCGCATCTAAATCGCGATCGCCCGCATAGCAGCGCCCCGAGAGATTTGCCATCATAGCTAATCACCATTTCCTGTTGTTATTCAGTTTAAAAATAGCTTGGGCGATCCTCTTCGAGGGCTTCGCTAACGCACTTTTATCGATCGACAGATCCGATCGGTCGATCGACATTAAAAATCCCACAACGCAAACACTCACACTCATCCAACCGCTACAGCCGTTGACTGCACTCGTGAGTTTCGATAAATTTGGGTTCAGGATTTGGGATGGGAGTAGAAGGACTTGAACCTTCGACCTTGAGATTAAGAGTCACCTGCTCTAACCAACTGAGCTATACTCCCGCATCTAGGCTACTATAACACAACTGTTCTGAAAATTCAACTATTTTTGTATAAATTTATGACGAGCGATCCCAATCACCCGAAAAGTCTCTCAACGGATACGCGAATGTCGGGAAATGCCATCTGAGACAGAAATAGACAAAGACAACTTACCGATACTGATTTTGATAGTAAGTTCCCACAGACTAGCTTGGCCGATCTAGATTTCATTTACAGGATTAGCAATCAACGCTCGCACATCTTCATCAAGGCGATCGTTACCTTCAACAAACCAAATTAGAATGTGAGTGTCAATTAGATATTTCATGGCAACATATATTCTTCAAAACCAGGAGGTTTTTCATCAAAATCATCTGCAACGTAAGTAAAAATCCCTTTGCCACAGCCAAATTGACGAGGTTGGAGGACAGCAGTCTTTTCAGGTGACTTTTCTTTCAGTTTTTGGATTTCGTTTAAAAGTTGAATATCCTTCAATAACAAAATCCACTGAATCAATTCTAATTTGAGAACTTGAATGCTCATGGCTTCTATGTTGAATGACTAGCAAATCTAGAATTATTATAAACCAATCCACTCCTAGAGGTACTGCCCCTCCTGTCGCCGCGTTATCAGCACGGTCTCACTTTTCGACTTCTGGTGGAAACAGGAAGCTGGAGGAATCGAACTCCTACAGTTAACTGCACTCTTGTTTTCAAGACAAGTCGCCGTCCCTGCGGCAGCACCTTCCATCCCAAACTTTTTATTGATGCTATTTGATACGATCGCACAAACACCTCATTTCTGCAATCGATAATGAAACAACATGAAACCGTTGCTGTAGATTTTGCGATCGACCAATTCCAGATTTGTAGGTGAGATAGCCCTCGAAAACACAGGGATTCCTGCTCCGATAATTACCGGATTTAACTTGACAATCATCTCGTCAATCTCGGAAACAACTGTTGCCGCTAAATCGCCACCTCCGCACAGCCAGATGTCTTTTCCTGTTTCCTTTTTCAATTTCTTAACCAATCCAACAGCATCATCGGAAACAAGTTCGACATTCTCATCTGGACTGGCTTTCATACTGCGCGAAAACACATACTGCTTCAGGGTGGGATAAGGATTAGTCATACCAACATTTAGTCCTACTTCATAGGTTTTGCGTCCCATCAAAACAGCATCAAACTGCTTGTTCTCTGCACGAATGCCTCGTGCTTCCTGAAAGTGAGCCGGAAAAGTTTCAGGAAAGGAATCGAACAAATCAGCAAAATGCTCTCCTGACATCGGAAAACAATCAAATGAGCCATCTTCGCGAGCAATAAACCCGTCAACTGTACAAGCCACGTAATATTTTAATTTTCTCATGTTTCACCTTTTTTATTAAGTTGTTTGGTTACTGCTTGCTTCTGAATGTAACTAATATATCCAATCGCTCCCTTGGTTAGATATTTGCGATCGACCTTTTTATTGGTTAGCGCACAGTTTCGCAGCAGCAGCCATTTTATCGCGCTGCGCCCGCATCCCTACAGACGATCGCAGCCAGCCGCGATCGGTACTCCGAAAGAGGATAAGCTGGTGTCAACTAAACATGACTGCTTGAAATGGCTGACAAAGAAGAGACTGCTGTGATTAAAGTCACAGTTCCCAAGCGTTTGCACGAAAAACTGAGAAAACTCTCCCAGCAGACTGGAGTTCCCATGTCAACTCTGCTAGTCATGGCGGCCGTCAAGGAATACAACCTCGTGGACGAAACTGAGGACAAGTAACTATTGGTATACTTGAAGTACCTTTGAAAGGTACTATATGGTATATTTCAGGAATAGTCAACCCTGGAGGTGTGCTTGTGACCCAAGATGAACTCGAAGCCCTAGTCGATGAACTCGGCTTAGTGTCAGTCGTCAGCCTGCTAGCGAATATCTGCCACAACAAAGCCCGACAAACCTTGTGCCTGAAGGGACAAGGGGCTACTCCTTATACCGCTTGGAACAGCAACGGCTTCTTGCTGAAGCAGTTGATGACCAGACTGCGGCCAATCGGCAGCTACGATCGCGATTTAGACCTCAAGAACAACTGAGGTTCTGAGGTTCAACCCGTGCAAGTGCGTAAAGCATTGGTTTTAGTCGGTTAACAGCCGAGTATGTATGCTTTAACTGTTAGGGCACGGGTTGAAACTCTTCGATTTGGACTTGAACCTTGAATGGAGAGGACGGGACTCGAACCCGCATCGATCGACAGCAACTTTCAGGAAACGCGCTTCCTTACTGCCGGCAAGCAGACGGGAACTGCCCCCATCTCGGACTGTTAATTCCTTTCAGTGCCTCCGCAACCCGCTGCCAGTTTGCGTTTTCAGGGAACGTCGCGAAGCAACTTTTTACCCTACTCAACCAACCCGATCGTCCTTTTGGGAGCCGCTTTTCCAAAGTTTTTACGGTGCCATTCCACTTAGGCGACCTCCCCATAATTTTGCTCGCTGTATGTACGATCGCCAATCAGGACAACTGTTTGCGCTCCAAAATGTAAGGCAACAGTTTGGCGATATTTCTCGCATCATCAATGCCTCGGTGATGAGTTCCTTCTAGCGGTAAACCCGCGAGTTGCAGAGCTTTCGCCATGCCATACCTTTTTCGCAAACCTTGCTTTTCTGTAAACAATTGTTTGAGATTGACATGAGGATAAGCAATGGGAAAAGGTACTTTGTGAAAATTGCTGTCTTGTTGAAATTGTTTGCGATCGAAATCGCCCCAAGAACCAAACACGCCGTTTGAGTAACCAGACAGCCATTTTTTCAAAAGTGCGATCGCCTCCGGGTAAGTGGGAGCTTCCTCGACTTGTGCCTGAGAAATAGATGTTAGCGATTTGCAGAATTCAGTCAGGATAGGATGGCGAATAGGTTTGATGAAACTTTGAAATTCATCAACAATACTTAGAGATTCTGAATGCACCATCACCGCTCCTATTTCGATAATTTCCATTTCCTCTTTTTTGAGATTTCCGCGATCGCAGCAAGTTGCTTCTAGGTCAACCACCAGATAGTAATTGTAATGTTGTAAATTCATATAAATTTAACCTCACATAATATAGCGGTTCTCAGAAAGATTCGCGGACGTTGTTGGGCTTGGGCCCTCTTAGTCTCTGGGTGGTTATGTAAGCTGTCAGTCATACCTCATCTTTTTGAGAAAGGCTATATCTTATTATAAACCAATTCATCCACCAGGGAGGTACTGCCCCTCCTATTTCCGCGTTATCAGCACGGCGTCTCGCTTTTCGACTTCTGGTGGAAAAAGGAAGATGAAGGAATCGAACCCTTACAGGTGTTACCTGTACCCTTGTTTTCAAGACAAGTTGCCAACCATTTAGCGGCATCTTCCATTAAAAGAAATATCAAGGACACAGCACTGCTGTGTCCCTAGAATCATCGGTATAATTTACCGGATTTGATATTAAAAGGAAGATGAAGGAATCGAACCTTTACAGTTACCTGTACCCTGGTTTTCGAGGCCAGTTGCCAACCGTTTAGCGGCATCTTCCGAGGGGTGTCTGACGGGAATTGAACCCGCTATTACTGGTTCCACAAACCAGTGCCGCTACCGATTTGGCTTCAGACACCGCAGTGGAATCAAGGAGAATCGAACTCCTAACCTCTTGCGTGCAAAGCAAGCGCTCTACCAATTGAGCTATGACCCCGCGTAAAAGATTCACCTGTGGAGTAAATCTAAAATCTAAAATCTAAAATCTAAAATTGGTGTGGTGGATTGCGATCGGATTTGAACCGATATCTTTCTAACAGCCAGTTAGATGCTTTACCAGTTAAGCTACGAACCCCAGACAGCAGGAGCGGTAGGACTTGAACCCACAACATTCGAGGTAGAAGCTCGACACTCTATCCAGTTGAGTTACACTCCCGTATTTTTTGTTAATATGCGATTCCCTACGGGATAGCTGCGCTTCACGCACTTTCCGTGCAAGTTTTAAGAGCATTGCGTTTTCTCAGTTACTAGAGGGACTCCGCCGATGAGTTATTACACACTCTTTAAAGGATAGCTACCTTTAAGCCAACCTGCCGGGTTCAATGCACTCCCCGTTCTTCAAACGCCCGCCGATTTTGACAGCGTTACCTTTCCTCTCGTACTAAAGTATGTAGGCTCCAAAGATTGGGACACGCAAAGGGCGATCGATCTTGCTATAGCGGTTCTCAAATAAGTGAGGTACGTAGTCGATGCTCTAGCCCTCTTAATTGTGCTTATGTAGCTTGCGTGAGGTAAGCACCGCCATCAACTCCCATTACCAATTAATACTCATACCTCATCTACCTGAGAAAGGCTATATAAAAAATTATCCATTCAATGGAATCAACCTCCTTAAATTAAAGCAAAAACAACGAGAGTGGTAGGACTCGAACCCACAACATCCGCGTCCGAAGCGCCGCGCTCTATCCATTGAGCTACACTCCCATAAACCGATTTTAGATTTTAGATTTTAGATTTTGGATTGAATAAAACCTGTACCGATTTTAGCCAAGCGGATAACGGGACTCGAACCCGTATCGCGAGTTTGGAAGACTCAGATGCTACCGTTGCACCATATCCGCACTTCAATTAGTTTTACCGATTGCAACTATTAAATCTCAACATACAGCCTCTACAAAATTGTCAAGTAAGTTTGCGTTGGACTGATGGGTAAAATTATTAACCGCTGATTTTTCAAATCTAATTCAATTCCCAACGCTTCCAAAGGAATCACGCCTAATAGAGGATTCATACCTCCCGGCAATTCCAAACACTCAAACGTTCCTTCGCGCCCTACCAAAGAAATTTTAGCATCCTGAAAAATTCTGGCTTTCCCAATACCATTAGCCGTCTCTACATCCACTTCTTTGAGCAGCGATAAACCGAGTTGGGCAATAATCTGCGGTGGCAAGCAAAGAGTGGTTGCCCCTGTATCAACTAGCACATTATCCAGAGTTACAGAACGTACTTGTTCGGGAGCGAGAATCCCGCGTTCTACTTCGGCCTGGTCGATCCGGTTAGTCACGGTCAGCGCGGTAATAATTTTTCCCATTGAGGTGTTGTCAGTTGTTAGCATAGTTTAACCTTGAACTACTCTACCTCAATTATCGCCAATTTTTGGAAAAATGAGTGCGATCGCACTTCCATAAAATTCTATTCTTTGGCAATTTAGATTACTTTTTATGACATTAGATGCGTCCCTCATTATTTAAAATTACCCAAGCAGATGGCGAGATTTGAACTCGCAAGAAAGCTTTACAAGAGCCTCATGTTGCCAGTTACATCACACCTGCATTTTTGGTGGCGGGGGCAGGAGTTGAACCTGCTATTAAGAGGCTTATGAGACCTCCAAGCCTACCCAGGCTACTTCACCCGCGATGTCACCAAATACCCCTGACTGGCATCGAACCAGCACTGACTAGATCCTAAATCTAGCGCCTCTACCGATTGGGCTACAGGGGCAAAGTTTCAGTTGGCGATTCCCTAGGGAATCGCTGCGCCGCGCGTACTTTTTTCCTAAACTTTTCTAAACACTGTAACTTCCTCCTATATTTATTAAAAATTCATGCTCTCGACAGGATTTGAACCTGTAAAAAACTAGGCTCTCGACCTAGCGCGTCTGCCGTTCCGCCACAAGAGCAAATAGCAGAAATTGGCTGTTAGCCAAATACCCCTGACAGGACTTGAACCTGCAAAAAACACTCGTTCTGAGCGAGTGATGTTTTCCAATTACATCACAGGGGTAAAGTCGGGATAGCAGGATTTGAACCTGCAACCTTCGGCTCCCAAAGCCGCCGCGCTACCAAGTTGCGCCACATCCCGTTGGTACTCCTGGTGAGACTCGAACTCACAATCAAAATAGAACAGATTTTAAGTCTGCCGCGTCTGCCAATTCCGCCACAGGAGCAAGTAAAAACTTAGTTAAAAATTTGGTACTCCTGGTGAGATTTGAACTCACACAACACAATTTTTGAAATTGCGGCCTCTACCAATTGGGCTACAGGAGTGTAATTTATCTGCTTTGGTAATAGCAGAACTGGGAAGGCAGGGATCGAACCTGCATTTTTCCGCTTTCAAAGAGCGGTGCCATACCGATTAGGCGACTTCCCAATAATTGGATGCCGGGGTAGGCTTTTAACCTACATAAACTCCTATTTCAGAGATAGGCGACTGTACCAATTTGTCTACCCGGCAATTTAAAAAATGGCTGCCCCAGTAGGACTCGAACCTACAACCTAGCGGTTAACAACCGCTTGCTCTACCATTGAGCTATAAGGCAACGCAATCCCCCAAGTCAGTATCGAACTGACGACCTCTTGTTCTTCACACAAGCACTCTACCAACTGAGCTATCGGGGGAAATTTCAACGGAGAGGACAGGATTTGAACCTGCGTCGGTTTTATCCGATTCTGTTTAGCAAACAGGTGCCTTAAGCCTCTCGGCCACCTCTCCTCAGCGAGCGAGAACGGAGGGATTTGAACCCTCAATCTTCAGTTTTATTAACTGAGATGTTATCCGGCTACACCACGCTCTCTTGTTTTACAACTGCATATTAAATACAGTTGCAAATGGGTCGGGCTGGAATTGAACCAGCAACGCTTTAAGCTACTGTTTTACAGACAGCTACCCACGCCAATAGGAGGGCCGACCCAAGATAGAAATTTTGGTAGGTCGTCGAGGAATTGAACCTCGATCCATCCGCTTAAAAGGCGGCTGCAAAACCATTCTGCCAACGACCCACGAGAAGTGCTGACGGGAGTTGAACCCGCAAATCACTTGGGTGAAAACCAAGCGGCTTAAACCATTTGCCTACAGCACTATCGATTTTAGATTTTAGATTTTGGATTTTGGATTGCTCTTTGAGATTTGAGATTGCTCCTGCGAATAAATAGGAACAGAGGTTAGGGCGGGATTTGAACCCGCGAAATTCGGTTTTGCAGACCGACGCCTTCAACCACTCGACCACCTAACCTGGGAGTCCCGACGAGGTTTGCACTCGCAATCTTCACGCCAGAGGGGGAGACGGCTTGACTTTTGCCTGCGGGACTTTGACCCCCGCCGAAAAACGCATACTTGCTTTCCGACAGGAGGTGTGGATTTTAGACCAAAGTTCCAGCTTCCAGATTCTTCTCCTGTGGAGTAAATCTAAAATCTAAAATCTAAAATCTAAAATCGACTGACGGGAGTAACGAGACTTGAACTCGCAACCTTTCGCTCGACAGGCGACTGCTCTGACCGGTTGAGCTATACCCCCGCGACAATGGACAATATTTTGTCCTTGAATTACTGAAGTTGGGACGGGTGGCGGTTGATTCCGCGTACTACAACCCGATCGGGCTATTGTTGCCGGAGTCTACACCGCCAATGTCCGCAATTATGTGACACGATTAACTTCCTATTCTGTTTTCAAGGTTCATATTGCTTGTGGGACAAAGCTTTGAAGCTCTTTCCCCTTCGCGATACGTTTATACTACATTGTGTGTTACAAGACTGTCAAGGGGGTAATACAACTTTTTTTGAAATTGGGTTTTTTAAAGGGGTGCCGATCGCTCCAGCCAACACTCTATGTTACCCCAACCCCTTATAAATCAAGATATTTGGCTGCTAATCTGGTGGTGTCGCGCCAGGTAAATCTGAGGCTGAAGTTGTACTACACTCCGATCTCTCGGAATTCTCGCCGTCGCGCGAGGTGGCACTTCTGGAAAAACAGATTGCGTTTGAGCCGATCGCACTTAACCTCGACGGCGACCAATTTGGGCCGGATTTTCTGGCAATTAACCCGTCTCACCGCATCCCGGTTTTAAATGCTGCGTTCCAGAGGTGAGGGGTAATAACCCTGCGAATTCGCCAACAGTCTCTTGAAATCGCGGTTATACAAACAAAGTCCACCTGCGTGGACTCAAGAAACTCTTAACCTTTGCCTTGCGGGTTTTGTCTGTGTAGGCCTGCATTCGATCGCTGTCAATCCCCGCTGAGACATATTTATCAAAAATTAGGTTTCTTTTCCCTGAAGTTCCCATTATCATAATCTGCAGTGTGGAGTGAAAGGAATCTCAAGTGACCGGAAATCATTTGTTTCAAAGACTGCGAAAAAAATGGCGTTTTGTGGCGATCGTCCTTGCAGCGACTGCGATTAGCTGTATCATCGGTACGCTGATGGCACGAAACCCACAGCGAAGCGACAATCCTGCTGCAACCGCTGCGCTGCAGGTACACAACCTTAACCAATCTTTAACGGTAAATCCGTTAGTAAAGGAAGTTGGGAACGATCGAACAGCGTTTAATCTCGATCGCACTGTTGAAAAACTTCTTACCGTATTGGAATCCCAAGAAAAGCTTTTGACTTTTGTGCCGCCGGAACAGTTTCAGGGAACAACAGTTTTTGAGGGAAAAGTCAAAGATTCTGAGAAAGTTATTGCTTTAACTGTTGATGACGGGCCGTGGCCGGAAATAACGGAACAAATGCTGGATATTTTTAAGCAAAATGATGTTAAAGCAACCTTTTTTTGGCTAGGTAAATCTATCGAAAATTCTCCTGAAATTGCTCGCCGAGTTGTGGCCCAAGGTCACGCGATCGGCAATCATACATGGCATCACTGGTACGATCCGATGGATGCGGCGACGGCGGCTGATGAAATCGATCGCACGGCAAAACTTATTTACGAAACGACGGGAGTTAAGACATCTTTCTTTCGCCCGCCGGGGGGAGTTTTGAATAATGGCTTGGCTAAGTATGCTAAAGAGCAGAATTATGCTGTTGTGATGTGGTCGGTAACTTCTGCAGATACCGATCCGCGCGCTCAACCGTCGGCTTTTGTTAAGAATGTGTTGAAGGGTGCGAAGCCGGGAGCGATTGTTTTGATGCACGACGGCGGGGGCGATCGATCTCGTACTATTAAGGCTTTACCGGAGATGATTGCTGGTTTGAAAAAGCAGGGATATCGGTTTGTGACTATTCCTGAGTTGCTGGAAATGCAAGAGCAAGCGTAGCTAATGGTTGAAGCGATTAATCTTAATTTAAACAGTGCCTGTAGCGGCGGGTTCACCAACAATATATAACGATGAGCGACAATATATATAAACCCGCCCCCGCCCCACCAATAACCCACATCAACCTGACATTTACATTGAATATC
The DNA here is from genome assembly GCF_036701805.1 of Microcoleus sp. N3A4. Lineage (NCBI taxonomy): Bacteria > Bacillati > Cyanobacteriota > Cyanophyceae > Oscillatoriales > Microcoleaceae > Microcoleus > Microcoleus sp. N3A4. The sequence goes on along the minus strand of NZ_JAUBRJ010000007.1, from coordinate 72,420 downwards.
AAAATGTAGATTTAGATTGTTTGTTGGGTGGGGCGGGTTTTCGAGATTGTTTATTTGGGGCAATTATGCTTGGTGAACCCGCTCCTACAGAATGTATGAAAATGGTAAAATATCTCCATTCTTTCTTCTTCCTCCGTCATTGATTCCCGTGCCCGCATCCCCAGAACCCGATCGCCCAAACCTTCCTCTTCCTCACTGGCTGCACTCCTTAGATACTTGTCCGAGTACCAACAGTTGGGCTCACGCCCGCGCGGCCAAACTCCACCACGGAGATGCAGTATTTACCAAGCGGCAAACCAGCGGGCGCGGTCAATACGGGCGCACCTGGCACGCCCCAACCGGTGTTTTGACTGTTAGTTTTGTACTCGACAACCTCAACCCCAATCTGTTGCCCGGACTCAGTTTAGCAGCGGGTTTAGCCGTGATTTACGCGATCGAAGATTTGGTTCCCGACTGTCGCGATATGCTGCGCCTGAAATGGCCAAACGATGTCTGGATCGATCGCCACAAATTAGCCGGAATTCTCTGCGAAGCCACTTGCGGCAATACTTCGGAAAAAACTCGCGCTGTTGTGGGAATTGGACTCAACCGCTGCGTAGATTTCGCGGCTGCGGGATTGGATGAACAGGCGATCGGCAATGCGGTAAGCTTGCATTCTATTGCTAGTAAAGTGCCCGATGAACTGTGTTTGCTCGATCGACTGCGGCACTATTTACTTGAACTAGCCGATATGTTTTCCACCACAGACAGGCCAGCCTCCAAGTCCGGTTTAGCGCTACTTTTGCCGGAATTGCGCCGCCGCGATGCGTTGATTGGCTGCAATGTGGCGATCGAACTTCCGTCGGAAACCATCTGCGGAGAAGCCGCGGGCATTAATGGAAGTGGCCAGTTGTTAGTATGCTTGGCGGGCGATCGAATACAAGCCTTTACCTCCGGGCGAGTTCGATTAATTTAAGAGTCATTAGTCAGTAGTTATTTGTTATTTGTTATTTGTTATTTGTTATTTGTTATTTGTTATTTGTTATTTGTTATATAGCAGTCCTAAATCTGTCGCAAAATCGAGCTAGATCGGAATCCTTGTAGTGCGAGCATCTTGCTCGCGTACTATTTTTCAAATCATTTAGGATTGCTATATCAAATCCGGTAGCATCGCAATACGGTTCAGTTAGTGCTAAAAAAACCGATCGTGCGTTGGGTTGAGGAGCGAACCCTCCGTTTCACTCCGCCCAACATTTTCGCTACAATTTTCATTAACCCAAGCGTATTGGGTAGCATCTGAATTATCAGCGTGCGAGCGTCTCGCTCGCGATCTAGGCCGTTCGCTATGGATGCTCGCATATATCATCCAAATATATTATTCCGATGCAACCGTCCATGATATTATTTGCTAGCAATTCCCTATTCCCTATTCCCTATTCCCCATTCCCCATTCCCCATTCCCCACTTTAATTTACCACCTCAAATATTACTAATCTGTTCAGCCACAGCGGTTGATTGGCCTCCACACCTTCAGGACGACCCTTAGTAGAAGCCACTTGTATTCTGTTGCCATTTATCCCTTGTTTAACCAAAGCAGCTTTCACATTTGTCGCCCTTTCCAGTGCCAACTTTTGATTTTCTGCCGGATTGCTTTTAAAATCGCTGTAGCCAATTATCCTCAAATTCTTCGTGCTATTTTCCTCCATGTATTCCTTGACTTTGCTAAGCTTTTGTGCTACGTCTTTCGGCGGAGAAATTGCCGAACCTGCACCGAAATAAAGGCGAACTCCCATTATTTTTGACTGCGGTTGACTTCCTATTATCACTGTATTTGTTACAGACTTCACCCCCGGAATTTTTTCAAAAGCTTGAGTTATTTTCTGAGCATCCGGCACTTTGCTCACGCTGCCTGCAACGGCCACTTTTCCCTCTGCATAGCGAGCCGAGATATCAATGCTTTCTAATTTATTCAAAAGAGCTGCTGTCCGTTTGATATCGGCTTCGACTAAAACCGGATCGGGAGGTACTTCAACGGCTATAATTTTATTGTCAATTCTTAATGTGGGAGCCGCTTGCTGAGCGATTTTTTCCGCTTTCGAGCGCAGCTTTTGATTCGGCACTCGTCCCGAAATCTCCAATAATTTATCTTTAACATCTGCCGCGAGGCGATAAACCGATAACTCTGGAGCAGATTGTAAAGCTAAATTTGTATCTGCTTCTAACCTCGCTGCAACTGAGCTGCGGTATTGATGAATTCCCCAAGGTACGCCAATTAAACCTAACGCTGCTAAGCCAATGATTGGTAAAATTGGAAGTTTAGGAGATTTAACTTTTACATCTGTATCGATTAATTTTTGCAATTTCGAGTTTACCTCTGGTGGCACAGTGGCTGGATCGCCGTTAAATGATTGAATCCGATCTCCGTATTCTTGAACAATATTTTTGAATATCGATCGCATTTTGTACTTAAACCACTGGCGAGTTTCTCCTTGCATCACTACTGCTAGATAACACGAACCCGCTACTTCCAGTACGATCGTAGATGTGCCGTATTCTATTGCATCAATCTCTGCAATATTTCCAGACTGAGAGATGCAATCGTTGACAAAAGCCCGAATAGCAGTCAGCATCCCCGCTACCATGTCTGATTCTAGCTGTTCGCGTTCAGACTGCTGCACTGCTGAAATTACTAAGCCCGATTGTGCTTGAATTAAAAAAACAGCTTTAACACTCAGTGGTGTTGTTTCTTTCATCAGCAATTCTGCTTCTGAAATTCCCTGTAATTTGGCTTTAATTTTACGACTAATTCGCTCGGTACTTAAAGATGATTCGAGTTTTTCATTAATCTCCCGTATCATCTCGGCGATGTATTTTAAAATCGTGCTGCCGATGATCGGATAAAGTGCATCCGACATTGCTTCTCGCTTGAGATGAATTTGCTGTTTGATAGCCGTGGCCATTTCCGGCGCGATCGCCATTGCAATTTCATCGGGCGATTCACTGATTCTGTGGCTGATTCCCACAGAAAGAGCCGGCGATATGGCTACTCCCATTGATTGCCTGTTTTCTCGGGTTTTGGTATTAATTACTTCATCAATTATCGGAGATATTGTTTCGGTAAACGATTTTTTTGACTCATTAATTGTTTGAAGCATCATTTCGGGAAAGATGACTTTAATTCTGGCCACTAATTCTTCCCGATCGCCTCCCCATTCAGCATCAGTAATTTTGCGATCTAGTTCCCCTACTTTATCGTTGAGCCTGTAATTATAACTTACAACTTCATCTAACAATGGTAAAATAGATTCGATGACCGACTTTTGCAGTTGGGCGTGATGGCTAACCATCAGCTCGTCAATCAAAGGTTTCAGTAAATCGGTAAACAAGTCTGTCGATTCATAAATCCGGTGTTCGATCGCCACAATCTTTTGTTCGATCTTCCCGAGTCTTTCATCAATCCTTTTATTCTGAACGATCGCATCGACAGCGGGGGCGATCGCAGATTCTATCTCTAGCTTTGCTTCCCCGATGTTTCGGGACAGCATCTCTACAATTACTGGCATTATTCTTGCCATCAACCCTTCTATCTCGGCTAAAACTTGCTGCTGAACTTCGACAATCTTACTTTCATTATTTAATATTTGTGCTGCAATACCGCTGTTTTGAATAGCGGTGTTGACAGCCGGCGCGATCGCCTCTCTCGCCTCTAACTTTGTCTCGTCGATTTTCCGGTTCAGCGACTCAATCATTAACGGCATCAACCTGGCCATTATTTCTTCCGGCTGAGACTTTTGCTGTCGCTGAAGATTATTTAGTCTACTTTCTACGTCGCTCAATTTTCCTTGAACTTCTCTTTGAAGAATTGCTGATTCTATCAAAGGTTGGATCGCCGCTGCTACCTCTAATTTTGATTCATCGATTTTCCGGTTCAGCAAATCAGTTATTGCTGGCATTAGCACCGCCATTATCTCTTCTGGCTTCTGAATTGGCGACTGTTGCATAGCCAGCCGGCGCTCGATGATGCTCAATACTTTTTCTTCAATTTCTACCCAAGCTATTCTTACCTGTACTGAGGGGGTGACAGCTTCTACAACCTCTAACTTTAATTCACTAATTTTGCGAGTCAGCAACTCGCTAACTACTGGTACTAGCTGCTTGATTAAATCTTCCGGTTGCTGCTGGTAACGCTGCTGAATATTCGCAAGTTTATCTTCAATTCTTACTACGTGTTCTTCAAGTCCGTTTTGATTGTGAATTACTTGATTGACTTTTGGTGCGATCGCCGAAGCTACATCTAACTTAGACTCCTCTACCTTGCGGTTGAGCAATTCGCCCACCACCGGCATCAGCCGTTTGATTAACTCCTCTGCATTCGGCAGTGGCTGCTGGTTGAAATTAGCAATTTGATTTTCCCAACCCGCTAATTTTGCTTCCAATTCGAGCCGATTAATTTTATTATTGCTCGCGAGTTCGATCGCCTTTTTAAATTCCGACTTCAACCCCTCTAATTCTTCTCTTACTAACTCAGGAATTAACGGTTTCAGTAAATTCATCAATTCTTGAGGCTCAGACATGAGCTTCTCAAAATTTTCTAACCTTTGTTCTACGCTCAAAACATTACTGTAAAATTCCGGCAAATCCCTTTCAAACAGCAGTTGTTGCAACTGTTTAAACTGCTCTACTGCTTGTTCTAATTCTTCCTCCGACGGCCGATTATTTTTGGCTACCTTCGCGGTTACAGATGAATCGGGTTCCTCATTATTGTTTTCTCGTCTTTGAGATGGGATCTCTTCATCGTTAGTTAATACTTCCGGTACAATACTCGGTGATTCGATCAGGAAAGACAATTGTTTGCGCCGATTTTCCTCATCCTCCAACCGCTGAACAGACTTTTCCGAAAGGGGTAATTTCAGCTCGCTCGGTTCTTTTTTTGATTTTTTTAATAACTGGAATTCAGTTAGTATGGTTAGCAATTCCTGAAGTTGCTCTCCAGCGTTAGAACTTGCCAGAGTAGCATCAGAAACCTCTTTTTCTGACTGATGTATTTTGCCTGAATTATCATTAGATGCTGACATATTGCGCTACCAAAACTTGATTTTAACCGACCGAAGGAAATTACCAGCTTGCTTGCCGCCTCACCCCAGCGGAAATCAATAGGAATGACACAATTTTTCCGATCGTCAGGCGTACTAAAGCTATCGCCCTATTTTAACTGCTGTTCTGCGACTAGCCAACTGGGCCGCCAACTGCAATGCTGCCTTCATGCTGGAGGCATCGGCAAGCCCTTGACCTACAATATCAAAAGCTGTGCCGTGATCCGGAGATGTGCGGACAAATGGCAAACCAATTGTAGTGTTGACTGCTTTATCGAAAGCCATCAATTTTACTGGAATCAACCCTTGGTCGTGGTACATTGCCAAGTAACCGTCGTGAGCTTCCTTGGCTAAACCGTACCAAACTTTAGCCGGTTTTACCCACAGGGTATCGGGGGGGACTGGCCCGTCTAACTGCACTTGAGGAAAGCGATCGCGCTGCGTTTCCAACCAAGGTATCATCCAGTCTTGCTCTTCATTTCCCAGTTTGCCATTTTCGCCGCTGTGAGGATTTAAGCCAGAAATCGCTATTTTCGGTCTTTCCAGCCCAAAATCTTCCCGCAAACAGTCTATCAGTAATTCTAGTTTTTCACTCAGCAATTCTGGACTCAAAGCATCGGGGACTTGACGCAGAGAAATATGTGTGGTAGCGAGTAAAGTGACGAGCGTCCAGCCGCTGTGGGGAGATGTGGCGGCAAACAGCATTCCGAACCGCTGCGATTTCGCCCTTTCTGCGAGGAGTTCTGTTTGTCCGGGATAATTGTAACCGGCCGCCTGCCAGCAAGTTTTGGAAATCGGGCCGGTTACGATGGCGGAGAATTCGCCGGCGAGGGTACGGGCGATCGCGCTTTCCATGTAAGCAAAGCTAGCCGCCCCGCTAGCTGCACTCCCGACACCGGGCACAATTTCGCCCCACTTGCTGTCTGGTTCGATATCAATAATGTTTAATGTTTCGGGATTTGCCGCTTCTGCTGCTGGATTGCTCGATCGCAACATATCGTAAGTTTGCTGCAAAACTCTCCTAGAACCTATAACCGTTACCCTCAAACCAGCAGCGGGCTCTGCCAAAGCCTTGAGAATCACTTCCGGGCCAATTCCCGCCGGATCTCCCAGAGTTACAGCTAGTTTTGATTCCCGATCGAGACTCAAGGCAGTTTTCTCCAACAAAATACAGGAATTTCGGCACTGAAATTTTAGCATTCATGTACCGGGTTGCCCCAAATTATATTATCTTTATTTAATGCGATCGCCCAATTGGACAGATAAAATCATGAATCCTGAAATTTTCAATGCAGCCTTTTTGTCCTTTTCCCTAATTTTCGTGGGTATAGGTGGAGGCTTCCTCCTGCTCAAATTGCAAGGCGGCGAAGAATAAGTTTTTTCAACCAATCCTTCAGAAGCCTTCTACCTTCTGCCTTCTAGAGTCTACTTGCTGCCGAAAGCAAGCCTTCTGGCGAATATCTCAAGCCTAAAATGAGAAAAATTCAGGTTTTTGTTAAGTTTTTATAACAAACTTAACAAAAACCTGATACCATCTTATAGAAAGTTTAAGATTCATAATTAATCCCTAGATGACTTTATTGATTTTAGGTGCCACCGGCACTCTCGGCCGCCAAATAGCCCGCCGCGCCCTAGACGAGGGCTACCAGGTGCGCTGTTTAGTCAGAAGTTACAGAAAAGCTGCATTTTTGAAAGAATGGGGCGCTGAACTCGTGCCGGGGAACCTTTGCCAGCCGGACAGTCTGCCTCCGGCGCTAGAAGGCGTCAGTGCTATTATCGATGCAGCAACAGCCAGTGCTGCGGATTCTGTAAGCATCAAAAGAGTAGACTGGGACGGAAAAGTATCGCTGATCCAAGCAGCAGCAGCAGCAGGCATCAAGCGTTACATATTCTTTTCCTTTCTCGATGCCGAGAAATATCCCCAAGTCCCCTTGTTGGAAATCAAGCGCTGTACTGAATTGTTCTTAGCAGAATCCGGTCTAGACTATACAATCTTGAGACCTTGCGGCTTTTTGCAAGGACTGCTGAGCCTGTATGCAATGCCGATTTTGGACAATCAGGCAGTCTGGCTGCCCAACAAGCCATCCGCCCTTGCCTACATGAACACTCAGGACGTTGCTAAATTTGCCGTCCGGGCCCTTTCCGTTCCCGAAACCGAGAAAAAAAGCTTTCCGGTGGTGGGAAATCGCGCTTGGGATGCTGAAGAAATCGTGCGGTTGTGCGAACGGCTGTCTGGGAAGCAAGCCAAAATTACGCGGACCCCAGACGCCTTGTTGAAGGCTACTCGTCAATTTGCTAAGTTCTTTCAGTGGAGTTGGAACGTAGCTGACAGATTGGCTTTTTCAGAAGTTTTGGCAGCCGGAAAACCCTTGAAAGCTCCGATGGATGACGTTTACAGTGTCTTCGGAATCGACCCTAAAGAAACTACTACTTTGGAGTCTTATCTCGAAGAATACTTTAATCTGATTCTGAAGAAGCTCAAGGAAATAGAGTACGAGCAGCTTAAAACTAAAAAACGGAGTAAACAAAAAATGCCCTTTACATTTTAAAGTGCCGAAAGCTGGGATTATATACAACGACGTTAAACCTGTGGCTTGTCGCATTGCCGCAGAGTTGGAAAACAAGCTGACTGCCCGCGGCTGGGAGGTCTGTTCGGTTTCTGGTTCTGGAGGAATTCTGGGCTATTCTAGCCCCGATCGCCCGATGTGCCACACTCCGATCGACCAACTCGTCCCCCCCGGTTTTGACAGCGACATGGAGTTTGCAGTGGTTTTGGGCGGCGACGGTACTGTGCTGTCGGCATTTCGCCAAGTCGCTCCGATTGGAGTGCCGCTGCTGACTGTCAATACCGGTCACATGGGCTTTTTAACAGAAACTTACCTGAACTTGCTGCCGCAAGCTTTGGAAAAGGCGATCGCCGGAGAATACGAAATCGAAGAAAGGTCAATGCTGGCCGTGCGGCTGTTTCGAGAAAACGACTGCCTCTGGGAAGCCCTTTGTCTCAATGAAATGGTGCTGCACCGGGAACCGCTGACTTGTATGTGTCATTTTGAAGTGGCGATCGGGCAGCACGCCTCTGTTGACATTGCCGCAGATGGGGTAATTATCTCGACTCCCACGGGATCGACAGCTTACGCCCTTTCTGCCGGTGGCCCTGTGATCATTCCCGGAGTGCCGGTGTTGCAGTTGCTGCCTATTTGCCCGCATTCAATGGCTTCGAGGGCTTTGGTGTTTTCCAACACCGAACCGGTCAAGATTTTGCCGGCGAGTCCGAACCGCCTGGTAATGGTGGTAGACGGGAACGGCGGATGTTATGTTTTGCCGGAGGATTGGGTGCAAGTCGAGCGAGCTCCGTACCAAGCCCGCTTTGTTCGGGTGCAATCTTTTGAGTTTTTCCACATTTTGCGGGAAAAATTGGGCTGGGGCCTGCCTCACATTGCTAAACCGAGTTCGGTTGAGTTGCCTTGATAGTTGTTGGTAATAAGCGGAGTGTAGCGGAGTGCTAAAGTCCCGTCCTTTTGGGGCGGCTTTTTCTTAGCGTTCAGGTTTCTAAGTTTTTGTGCAGGATAAGGCTCGATCGGAATCTCGTAGGGAATCCTTAATTCTCGATCGAGATTCCGAACCATCTCCTCGCGGAAGCAGCGTTTACGAGACAACGGTTCGATTCAGCGGCGACAGATATGACCAAAACGAAGCGCGAAAACCCTGTGCGTCCGCTCCAATAACTTGTTAGCTGGATGGTTACGGGGACTTCGGTTTGACTTCAAATTCCTTTTTGGAACGGTAGAAGCAAACATCAAATTCAAGAAAGAAATTCGTCTGCCCCAGAATCAAAGGTGTATTTGGACGCTTCACCCATGCAAAGACTAATTCAGTTGGTGGAAATTCTCCAATTCTGGCGATCGCAGAAAAAGGCATTGCTGGTTGGTTGCCGAGATTACCAGCTAATTGAATAATGGCTTTGCGATCTTCCCACACCCCGCCCAGTTGAAGACCAAGTTCGCAAGGTAGGACATTAACTGTAGCCCCACTATCCACCAAACCGATCGATTCAACTCTTCGATCTTCCCGGCCTAATGATAATGACAGTCTTGGTAAACTATCAAACTCATTTTGGGCTGGGCTGGTGGTTGAATACTTAAATCGCATACATCAATTGCTCTGTGTTGATTTTTTGAGGGTTTCCATCAAAACTGCACCCGCCCCAAAGCTATCATAGGTCGTTGGCAAATCATATGTTTTAAATGGTTCCAACGGTGAAATATCCTCAGCCATATCCAAATCCTCAGCCAGAATCCGAATTAGTCTGAGTTTTTCTGTTGCGGAAAGCAATCGTGCGGACGGAAGCACTTCAGCTAGTGTCATTTCATGTACCTATTTGCGAGAATTCATATTTATAGTTTACTCTACATGAATCAATCTCAAAAAGCTGGCCTGATACGCTAGCTTTTTATAAGCTATTGAACTGTGTCAATGGCAGGTACGGCATTCGATCGACCATGCCAAGACTGCTGTCAGTGATTTTGTAGGGAAATCTCTGAGCGTCAATCATTCTGTTCTTGTTGTTTTGTCGTCAGAAGATTCATTAAAATATTGGCAGCCTCAGAGCAATTGTAAGGCGACCAGACCGGATACTCTCGATCGGCAACAAAAAAGTTTGTTGCATCTTCTTCTTTGACCAGTTCTATTGCCAGAAACTGCATCAGCCGAAGCTTGTCAATTCTTGAAAGTTCCTGGATCTGTGAGATTAGTTCAGCCAATGGCATTTGAGAATCTCCTCGTTTGAGGTTTGGCGAAAAGATTGGATCTACTAGCTTGTTGCATGGTGCGCGATCGAAGCGTATCTATTGATTCTACCAATTTTCTGATTTGTCAAGCTCTCGATCGAGCTTCCGAATCATCTTCAAAGTCAGACAGCGTTTGCGAGATAACGATTGAGTTCAACGGCGGTTAGTAACCCTGGCATCCCCACCGATTATCTTTATTCCGCCGTTGCAACGATTTGTTAGGTAGCTGGCAACGTATCATCAGAGCTTTCTCCATTGCCTTGAATTGCTACCCAAGGAAGTTTTGAATACTGATCTTTGATCTTTTCTAACTCATCTAGTGCTTGCAGGAAAAATCTTTTGACAGCCACCACGTGGTCTTCTTCAGAAAGAAAATCCTGTAAACTTTTGTCTCGAACTATTCCTGCCCAGTCTTTTGAGCTATCTAAGTTATAACCCCTCCAACCGTACTGTTCGCAAATATCTTTCATCGTTTCAATAATTTCTGCTCGACGCGGTGAATTAGGATCTACTTCAAGTACGAGACGTACTATTGGGTAATCAGTTAAATGTGATGTCTTTAGAATAAAGCCTAGACCACACCACCATTTTCCACTTGGCATTGAGGCAGTCATTAAATACCGCCCATGCCATTGAATCTGGGTAAGAGCTGTAGACTTTTGCTTAATTGCTCCCAGAACTTTCTCAAAGCGCTGACTGACTTCTCCCCACATTGTCTCTTCCATAAGTTTTAGTGATTTTGTGAAATTTGCTAACGCAATCACGTCAATAGAAGAGAACTGATTGTTATGTGCCATGCGATACTCATCCATAAATGTCACAATTTCTTTAACAAGCATTGTATCTGCCTGAGATTTCAAAAATCGATAGAACTGATGCCACCTCAATTGCCTGAACTGAACGGTAGATTGAGAAATATTCTTGAAAATATCTGCTTGATCTTTTGGATCAAAATCACGAGTAATGTACAAAAGAAATTTGTGCTGGAACCCTGAAATTCCATGCAAAATCTCGGCATACCTTGAAAGCTGCTCGTAGCCTTCCTGAGAGCCAATCTTACTTTCGATAAAGATGATGCTACGACTTTTAGCATCTACTAGCTCAATTAAGATATCTGGGCGGCTAGCTAAACGATGATCATCAAGAGGCTCAAACTCCCTCTGTGTTGAAACATAGGCATCCAAATAAATATTTATATCCAATAAGTTTAAATTCTTAAGCCAAGAATAGAGAATTTCCTTGTCTGTACTGAAGAGGTAGGCGACCAACTCAGTGAAGAAATCTTCTAGCGGAATACTGCCTGTATTGAGATTTAAGAGCCGACTGAAAAGCGCCACTAACATTCACCTATGTTTTACTCTCAACAAGTGAGTTTACCGTACAGTCCTAGCCAGAGGCTCAAGCTACCTAACTTATAATGTATCGCATTTGCGGTACAACACTGCATATAGTCGAATAATACCGCCGCTTGAGGATGTATGTCAACCTCTTCTTACTCCCCATCAGAATCTCCTTTCCTCGATCGAGTTCGCCGCACAATTCAACTTAAACACTTAAGCCATCACACAGAAAAAAGCTATTTTTATTATATTTGAGATTAGAGAGCATTTAGAATCGATCGCACACCGTCGGCGATCGCCAAAATCGAGACACTCATTATAATTTCATCACGCTCGAATTACTGTAATTCACCGACGCATCCGGCTAGTCTGAATTTTAGTGTTCAACCGTTTGGGTCATGGAAGGGAGATTGATATATTTTCAAGCCTTGGATAAAACGAAAATCTTTGAGGTTTAGAGTATAGAGGCTAATGTTATGGGTTAGGGCGGTGGCGGCAATCATGGCATCGGGAATTGTGAGTTTATGGCTTAGGGAATATTGCGCCATGAGTTGAATGAATTGCTCTGAGATGGGTCGATCGATGGGAATATTTGGAAGTAAGTCGAGGTGTTTTTGAATGCGGTTTAGTTCGTTTTTGTTGAGTGCGCCATAGTACAGTTCTGCTCTGGTGATAATGCTAATGGTTAAGTTCTGGCTGCCGATTTGTCGTAGTTCTTGAATGATGGCGGTATTGTTTTTATAGAATTCGATGAGAATATTGGTGTCACACAAAATCATTGGTTTTCTTTGCCCCATGCGTCTTTGCGAATGTCGTCTAGAGTGATATTTTTGTCTTCCCAGATTCCGGCTAGCTCAAAAAAGGATTGTTCTCGATCAGAGTCATCTTTTTTTGGTTCTATAGTTTTAGTTTGGCTGGCTTGAAATTCTAGAAATTCGATAAATTCAATAACTTTATTGCGTTGTTCGGTGGAAAAATGTTGGATTTTTTGGATTGCCATTTCTAGGGTTAACATGGGTTTCTCCTGGTTGTTTTTGGTACTATTTTAACGATTTACACAAACATCTTTTTTTTGGATCTACTAGCTTGTTGCATGGTGCGCGATCGATGCGTGTCTATTTATTCTACCAACTTTCTGTAGGTCAAGCTCTCGATCGAGCTTCCGAATCATCTCCCAAGTCAGGCAGCGTTTACGAGATAACGACCCGCTTCACCCGCCACAGATAAACTCAACCTCCAACTACTTTAGAGAACAGATTTCAGTCCAAGACGATCGACGAATGGAAGAAAGTCCCGATCGGCAAATAAGAGTTCGTGATTGTTTTCGATGCAGAAGGTGGCGATAATGACATCGATCGTTTTGCGAACTGTGATGCCTTGCTTTCTGAGGGTGCGAAAGTTGTCAGCACTTTTGATGGCGAGGTCGGCTTCGAGGAAATTGAAGACGGTGAGATTGGTGAGGAGATGCTTGGCCCTGTTGTAGTCGGAGTCTTGGCGAAACCCTTGGAGGACTTCGGTGAGGATAAGGTTGCCGATCGCGATCGGTTGGGTGGTGAGGAGTTGGTCAAGGAGATCGGTTTGTGGGGTGGATTTTCCGTTAAAGTAGTCAATCCAGACGCTGGAATCAACAATAATTATGGGCTTACTATTGTTCCGTATCCGTTCTCATGCGATCGAGGTCGCCGTCCCAGGCGAGTTTACCCCTTAGCGCACGTAGGTTCTCTTGGTTTTTCATTTGGATCAGCAGGCTCAGGGCCAATTCGATGACTTCTTGTTGTGCAGTCAGTCCGGTGACTTGGAGCGCATTGGTGATGAGGGAGCTATCGATTTCGATCGTGGTTTTCATAGGTATTTTTGGGGTGAGTCTTATCGATCGCGCTTTCATCCGATTATAAGCGATCGCCCAACGGGGGCGATCGACATCTAGCGTATCTATTTATTCTACCAATTTTCTTTAGGTCAAGCTCTCGATCGAGCTTCCGAATTATCTCCAAAGTCAGACAGCGTTTGCGAGATAACGGCTCAAATCAGCGGCGGCAGAGTTTCACCGAAACGAAGCGAAAAAACTCTATTCCGTTCCACTGTGTTGTTAGCTGGCTGGCTACTACGCGATGCTTCTAATTTCTGCCGAATTGCTGCCTGAATTTTTGCGTCAAAATCGGGATCGATCGGGCTTGCAATGATTGATTTCGGACGCTGACTGAACCTGTCTAAATATGCCTGACAAGCAGCTCGATCTTGGCGATTTTCCAGAAAGTACCGTTTCAATTCGGCATCGCTCATAGCATCAAAATTCACTTGGCTCATCAGAATACCTCCCCATTCGGTACAATTTCACACTCAAGGTCTTCACCATATCCAGCTAGAACGTATACATTTCGAGTACGACGATCGCACACTGGGGCGATCGCCAGAACCAAAACATTCATCAGAACTTCTTCACGCACGAATCACTGTAACGGTTCGCCCCATTGGTGTCAGATGAATTTCAGTATTCAACCGTTCTTCTAATTCGAGCGCATTGTCGCGTCGATCGAATATCACCAACCACCCTTCATCTTGTCCCAATCGAGCCAAATATCCATCTAACTGTTCCAACCCTTTACTCAACGGATCGACTTTCCGAGTTCGCCAAACCTTCAGTTCAATTCCCAATGTGACTTCACCATAACGCAAACATAAATCCATTCTGTCGCGTCCGATCGCATATTCCCGCTCCAATGTTCCCCCACCATTAATCACCCGATGCAGAAATGCCATCAACACTAAATGCGGGGCAATTTCGGGATAAGATGCACTTTTGAGTAACGGTTCGCCATGCTGTAGCCAAAATCCCATAAAAGTTTTGAGTAACGCTTGCGTGTCTAATTTGCCTTCAGGAGTCAACCAACTCGGTGCAATTTGTGGCAGAGAAGCCATTGGCGTTACGGTGAGCACGCGGGGCAACACTTCTCGATAAATTGGATTGGCGATCGTCAATCCACCCAGAACATCCATCTTACACAAACCCAAATCGATTAAAAACTGAATATCATCATTGGGGATATTGCCCAGTTCCAAACCGGCCAACATCGGCTCGATAATGGCTTTGACTCGGTTTTCTCTGAGTCGTTCTGCCAAACTATCTAAATGCGTATCTTGCCGTTTTATTAAAATTTCTTTAGCTAACAAAATATGTTGTGGTGTAATTTCTATAGATTCATCTGTCACTAATTCTTCTACAATTTCCTTAGCTAAAGCATTCACTAACCAAGGTTGTCCCTGAGTCAGCTCAAAAGCTAAGGCTACGGCTTCAGGTGTAAAAACTTGTCCGGTATCTTGGGTATGTTGCGCGTAGAGTTCGGCGACTTCTGAGGCATTAAAATCTCTGAGAGTAATCGATCGCACTTTAATATTAAACGGACTGGATGTATGGAGTCGATCGCTTCCCCCCGCCGCCACTTTGTAATCGCGAACATCCCGCAAACCAATTAAACCCACCGATTGCGGAAACGCTTTCGGGCGATTGGGATAACCATCGCGCAGTTGGCGCAGAATAGAAATCAAAGCTTGGTCTTGTAGTGCATCAATTTCATCGATGAAAACCACCAAAGGACGAGGAGAAGATTGTGTCCAAGCTTGTAAAGCAGCCCGAATTTTCTGTCCCGATTGCATCGCTGTCCAGTCAGGCGGTTGCAGTTCGAGTGGGAGACGGACGGAAATGTTATCTCGCCAAGCCCCCAAAATAGCCTCTTCTGCACCAGCAATGTCTTGACTGAAGGGTGCGCCGACTTCTACCGACAGCATCACGGCTGTATATTGTCCGCTTTCGGTGAGTTGTTTGGCTAACGCCAGCATAGCGGTGGTTTTTCCCACTTGCCGGGGTGCATGGATGACGAAATAGTTACGTTGAGCGATTAACCGTTCTAAGCTTGGTAAGCGTACCGTGGGCGACAGTGCGTAATGAATGTCTTCTTGGCAAGGGCCAGCAGTATTGAACCAACGCGGCATAGGTCAACTGGGGCGAATGGGGCTGCTCTCAGTTTAGTGTACTGTTGTTGGAATGGCGTTCTATTGTTGTTGAGCGAGGGGGCGATATCGACTGGTTCCCCGATATGTTCTCAACCCCACTCTGGTTTTATTGCTTGATGCAAAACGCGAACAGTTCATGCAACTACTCGCATCCTCTTCCTGATTGGCTAAATTCGAGTTGAACTACAATAAATACTCCGGTAAGTCGTTTTAGCCCGAAGGATGCCATCAAAATTATCAAAGAAGGAATTGCCGCAGGAGGTAAATATATGAGTTCCTATGTGCTTGATTTTCAGGACATTGACCAAACAAAAATCATGATTGCTGGGGGTAAAGGCGCAAACCTGGGGGAACTTTCCAAGATTGAAGGAATCCGCGTACCGGATGGCTTTTGTATTTCTACTGAAGCCTTTAAAAGAATCATTGGGGAAACGTCGTCGATTAACGAATTACTCGATCGCTTATCGCATCTATTGGTGGAAGACCGGGATAAAATCGGTGAACTTAGCCGTGAGATTCGCAGGGTCATCGAAGGGATAGCCATTCCTCAAGACATTAATGAAGAGATCGCCCGCATCCTCTCCAGGCTTGGAGAAAAGAATGCCTATGCAGTACGATCCAGCGCAACTGCAGAGGATTTACCGACGGCCTCTTTTGCAGGCCAGCAGGATACGTATCTGAACATTATCGGAAAGGAGGCAATCTATCAGCATATCAGCAAGTGCTGGGCATCGCTATTTACCGAGAGGGCAGTAATTTACCGCCTTCAAAACGGCTTCGACCACCGTAAAGTCCACCTGTCTGTGGTTGTTCAGAAGATGGTCTTCCCGCAGGTGGCAGGAATTTTGTTTACTGCCGATCCCGTCACTTCTAATAGAAAAGTGTTATCCATTGATGCCAGCTTCGGACTTGGTGAGGCTATGGTTTCCGGCCTGGTGAATGCTGATAGCTATAAAGTGTGTAACGGTAAGGTTATCGATAAGAAGATATTCACCAAGAAACTGGCTATTTATGCTTTAGAAGATGGCGGTACGAAAGAACAGGAGATTGAACCTGAGAAGCAGAATAGGCAAGCGCTGACGGATGAGCAGATTTTACAGCTCGATCGCATAGGCAGAAAGATCGAAGAACATTTCGGCAGCCCCCAGGACATCGAATGGTGTTTGGTTGATGATACATTTTATATTGTCCAGAGTCGGCCAATCACTACTTTATACCCGATCCCTGAAGCGAACGATCGAGAAAATCACGTCTATATATCTGTCGGTCATCAACAAATGATGACCGACCCCATTAAACCATTGGGACTGTCTTTTTTCCTGTTAACGACCCGTGCACCCATGCGTAAAGCTGGTGGAAGGCTGTTTGTGGATGTCACACCTCAACTGGCTTCACCTGTCAGCCGAGAAAAATTTTTAGATGGCATGGGACAACACGATCCGCTCATAAAAGATGCACTTATGAATATAATAGAGCGGGGAGATTTTATAAAATCATTACCAGTTGAGGAAAACGAGCAGAGTTCCGGTAAAAGCAATAAAGTTACTTCGTTTTCGGGTTTTCGTACACAAATCGAAAATGATCCGACCATCGTTTCTGATTTGATTAAGAGCAGTCAGACATCCATAGAAGAGTTAAAACATAACATCCAACCTAAATCAGGAGCAGATTTATTTGATTTTATCCTGGAAGATATTCAGCAATTAAAGAAGATTTTATCTGACCCACGAAGCATGGGTGTGATTTTTGCTGCTATGGATGCCTCATCATGGATCAATGAAAAAATGAAGGAGTGGTTGGGTGAAAAAAACGCAGCAGACACGCTTTCTCAATCTGTGCCAAATAATATTACTTCGGAAATGGGGCTGGCGCTAATGGATGTCGCAGATGTGATTCGTCCTTATCCGGAAGTAATTGATTATTTACATCATGTAAAAGATGATAACTTTTTGGATGAACTGGTTAAGTTTGATGGTGGAAAGGAAACCCAAGACGCTATCTACGCTTTTCTCAACAGATACGGAATGCGCTGTGCCGGAGAAATCGATATAACTAAAACCCGTTGGAGCGAAAAACCAACCACACTTGTGCCCACAATTCTGAGCAACATCAAAAACTTTGAACCTGGTGCCGGCAACCGGAAATTTGAGCAAGGGCGGCAGGAAGCTTTGAAAAAAGAACAGGAGTTATTAGACCGATTAGAGCAACTGCCGGATGGTGAACAAAAGGCCGAAGAAACAAAACGAACGATCGACCTAATCCGAAATTTTATCGGTTATCGTGAATATCCAAAATACAGCATGATTAATCGCTACTTTGTTTATAAGCAGGCTTTACTGCAAGAAGCCGAACAACTCGTACAAGCGGGCGTTATTCATGAAAAAGAAGATATATACTATCTCACTTTTGAAGAACTTCGCGAAGTCGTACTCACAAATAAACTGGATTACCAGATCGTCAGCAAACGAAAAGACGAGTACAAATTATATGAAAAACTAACTCCCCCACGTGTTATCACCTCTGACGGTGAAATCATTACGGGTGAGTACAAACGAGAAAATCTCCCTGCCAAAGCTATTGTAGGTCTACCTGTTTCTTCTGGAGTTATTGAGGGACAAGCACGTGTCATCTTAAACATGGAAGACGCCGATCTAGAAGATGGAGATATATTAGTCACCTCCTTTACTGACCCTAGCTGGACACCATTATTTGTATCCATAAAAGGTCTTGTCACCGAAGTTGGTGGACTGATGACTCATGGAGCAGTTATCGCACGTGAATATGGCTTACCAGCAGTTGTTGGAGTAGAAAATGCGACCAAACTAATCAAAGATGGGCAACGAATTCGCGTACATGGAACAGAAGGGTATGTAGAAATCCTTTGACACTCCCCGCCCGGTCGGTACGGGGATTCTTAAGACATTTGTGTCAAAATATCCCTATTGCTAGGGTTCCCAGGCTGACTGCGTTTGCACTCTTGTGTGCGTAGTCATATCTTTGGCATAATCCCAAACTATTGGGTCGATCGTTGCTTTCATTCCCACATCAAAGGACGTGAAGCTAATTTGGGAAAATATCGCTCAAACGGTTCGGCAACTTGGGCGACAAATTTTCATCAAAAAGTAATTTCATGCGGATAAGGGATCGGTCAATCGATTTTAGATTTTAGATTTTAGATTTTAGATTTTAGAATTGAAGCATTGACCCCACGGATCAATTCGGGGACTCCTTTATCGGATACAGGTTTTTTATTTCTGGACGGATGAATCCGGGGGCTTTTATCCTGGATGCTTTCGGTAATAAACCGACGATCGCGGTCAGCAGCATAAGCTATGCAGGCTTTTAAATCTTCTCGCGTCAAATCGGGAAAATCGCCCTTGAATTTCTGCTTCAGTCATCTCGGAAGCCCGGTAGTCAAGGACTTCATAAACCGTAATTCACAAGCCGCGTACACAAGGCTTACCACCGCGTTTTTTTGCTTCGATCGTGATGTGGTTGCGGTAGTTGATAGTTGGAATTTTTGAAAATCTCCTAGTTTGAGGTTTGGCGAAAAGATTGGATCTACTAGCTTGTTGCATGGGTGCGCGATCGAAGCATATCTATTTATTCTACCAATTTTCTGTAGGTAAAGCTGTCGATCGAGCTTCCGAATCATCTCCAAGGTCAGGCAGTGTTTGCGAGATAACGCTCCCAATCGCCTGCTAAAAACTACCTCAAACTCCAGCCGATGACCTCCTGAAAGTCGGCGTGCGTTGGGATTGTTAGAGGCATTGACGACAGCGAGGCTGAGAATGCAATACTTTTACTTAAATCTATTTTTAAATGCCTTCAATGTATCCTTACTCTTAGCCGAATCGTATATACCAAAAACTACACGATCGAAACATCCATGAAATCGCGGACTCTCAAGCCACTGACCAAAAGCATCTGCTACCATACTGGCATCGTTGCAAAACACGCCACACCCCCATGCACCGAGTAACAACGATCGATGTCCATTATCTTGTGCCACCGCAAGTACATATCCAGCACGTCGCCGCAATGCTTTTTCAATATCGGGAAGCGCATTGGGATCGCGACGCAATACTTGACCTGCATTTGGTGCGGGCGCAGTAATAACAGATGCTAAAAAATAATCATCGAGCAATTCACGACTGCGGATTCTAAACCAAGGAACTTTTGGAGAATAAATCAGGTAATCGGTGTAAAGAAGAGAATTTTGCGATCGGTTTGCTTCATAATACTCGGGCTGTGTCAATTGACAGGGATATAACCCGGAACAGCGAGCCAAATCTTCTTCTTGTGCTTTTGCACCATTAATAAATCCGCCGCCAGGATTTCGAGCGGAGGCATAGTTTAGGAGTACGAGATCGCGGCAACCTTCACATTTTACCAAACGGTAGGCGGCTACTTGAGTGGTCTCATCGGTAACTTCCACCAAAAGACTCTGTTTCGCATCACATTGCGTATTTTGCAATAAATTTTCAACTTTTTCGGGTCGATACAACTTAGTATTTTTCTCTGCCAGCTTCTGCTCGGTAGCAAAATTAATAACATGGCCGTGCTTTGAAATGAACTCGCCTTTTTCTAGAATCTGTAATGTTTCCTTGGCTATACCTGTTAACGACATACACTCCTCCTTGGTGGTTTCGATGAAGTTCTCAACTCTGCTTCTGAGCACATCAGGATTAAGAGAGGGAAACTGCCAACAGATAAAGTTTTATTCTTCTACCCGATAGCCCAATTCGGCCAAACGAGTGCGGGACTGCCGCCATTTCGGCTGCACCTTGACAAATAACTCCAAATATACTTTGCCTTCAATTAACTTTTGAATCTGTTCCCGGGCCGCACTGCCGATCGACTTGAGCATACTGCCGCTTTTACCGATTAAAATGCCTTTTTGGGAATCCCGTTCGACGTGAATTGTCGCCAGAATGCGCGTAATTTTCGCTTCTTCTTGAACAATGTCGATCGCGATTGCTACGGAATGCGGCACTTCTTCCCGCGTCAGCAGCAAAATCTGTTCCCGAATCAATTCGCCCATAATAAAGCGTTCCGGCTGGTCAGTCACCAAATCTGGCGGATAATAATAAGGCCCAACCTCCAAATGTTCGATTAACAATTGTTGCAGCGGCTCGACACCCTCGCCCGTGAGAGCCGAAAATTTCACCACCGGCCACTCAGGATTGACAATTTGCTCGTAAGTTCGATCGATCAACACAGAATCCGACGGTTGTTCGTCCAACTTATTCATCCCCAAAATCACCGGAATTTTGGTATTGCTGAGAATTTCCACAATATATCGATCGCCCCCTCCCGATTCTACCGAACCATCCACCACAAACAGCACCACATCCACAGACTGAATCGCCGTGCGGGCATTCTGCACCAAAACCTTACCCAATTGGTGGTGCGGCTTGTGAATTCCCGGAGTATCGACAAAAATAATTTGTGCTTCCGGTGTCGTCAGGATGCCCCGCAGCCTGTTGCGAGTCGTCTGAGACACCGGCGAAGTAATCGCAATTTTCTGCCCCACCAACTGATTCATCAGCGTTGATTTGCCGACATTCGGGCGTCCGACTATACCCACAAAGCCAGATTTGTACCCCGCCGGAGCCGCGGGAACACCCATAATGTCCGATACGTCGATAAAATTACTATCTTCCACTAAAATCACCTATTTTCAAGCCCCTTCTCTGTCTATTGTCGCCTGAAAATACTCAAACGCCCATCGATGCACTGTAGCATCTTTCTCGCCCTGGTATAGCCCGCAACACTCAAACCTCGATCGAGCCGCAAACCAGTGTTAAAACGTGATACGCGATCGGCAAAACTTGATATCTGAGACAAAATTTGATAAAGTTCCAATGACATCGATCGAAAATGAATCATTCTGGTAAAACCGACTCCCCAATGCTGTAACAACTTCAGATGTGTAAATGTCTAACTCAAATGAAACTATTCTACAGTTGGTCAGGCAAACCAGTTTTAACATTTTTGAAGATGTTTGGTAATAAATTAGGTAGGTTAAACTCAAACTCAAAAGCTCAATACCATCAGGCGCTTTCTCAATAAAAGCTAGTGTCTTTTGAGCCTACCTAATTAATGCTAATCGTCATAAAGTTGAGGAGATGAATCGGATGAAATCGAAATTATTTTGGAGTTGCTGCACCGTTTTGGTAGCAAGCCTGCCCGTTCCTGCCTTCGCTCAAACAAGCCCTCCAACAAGCCCTCAAGCAGGTATTGACTACAAGGGTGGCTCGATGAACTACCAGTTGCTACCGGGCAAAAGAGCTGAGAGAACCTTGCCCAAAGCCTTTGACTTTCCAATTATTATCAATGTTGCTACTGACACTAGCATCACCACAGATCACCTAATTACCGATCAGTTTCGCGCGCCAGCGACTCGTACAGAATACACCGCAGCTCTCACCTCCTGGTCACAATCAATCAGAGAATGTCTGGCAAAACAGCCCCGCTTGATTCGAGCCAGCACCAAGAACCCGATTCAGATTAATGGCAAAGTAGGCACGATTGTCCGAAACGCAAATAACCGTGCAGTTTGCAAATAAGCCAGCAATATCACGGCTGCTCAATTGACCGTAATTGCCGTGGGGCGGGTTCACCCATATCTCCAATGCAAGCATCGATACAGTAAACCCCTCACCGCGGCGATATTGCGGTCAATCGATCGCACTTGATATAACTTCCGCTGTCTGAAGACAAAAACTAGAGAGTATTTTTGAACAAAAAGAGCAATAGAAAACCTATTGCTCTTTTTGTTGGCAAAATTTTGTTGCCGAAATTTGAATTAATATCTATTAGGACTTATATGATGTCCGCTGGAACGACATCATAAAATGGGTTTGCAGTAAGGAATGCAAGTCCTTATCAAACTTTGAGGACTTGCATTCCTCACTGCAAACGACATAATTACGCAGAAACCAGCTTTTTTCCACAATATCCCGTGGAACCCGAGGGATATGGATTTTAACACCCAGTTTATGAAAGTTTGTCTGCGTAATTCACGATTAAGTAGCACAAAATTCATGTGTACTCAGCAAAATTTCCCCATAATCAGGAATCCAAGCTAGCCACTGTTCCTCCGAACATTCACACAACAGCCACGCTTCGTCAAAGCTGAATGCTGTTGGCGGATTGAACAATTTGACCCAAGTAGAAGGAGCCAATTTTGGTGCAGGTACGGCGCAGCCCAATTTTTCCCAGTCGCGGACACTCGTGGCGCTTGCTGGCGTTGGTTGCGATTGCCAAGTACGAATATCTGTTTGCAGTTTCATAACAACTCCTTTTGAGCTAAGAGTCTGCACCAGGGCGGGCTGGCAACAACGCAGAGCGAAGGCGCAGATAAAATTTATTCTGTATTCTATGCTACGGAATTCTCTAAGCAAATGTGTAGCGTTGTAGCAAAAATTTACAATCGAGAGCAAAAAACTGGCTCAAAGCTGAAAAGGACGATTTTTTATTGTTGGGTTCGGCAACGATCGACTACCATAGCAAACAACATCTGATTTATTTCAAAAATTCCGACATGAACCAAACTGCAAAATCCCAGTGGAAAACTCTAGATCGGTTTGTAGAAATCAATTCTCATTGGGTAAAACTAATCGCCGAACATCTTGAAACAACCGAAGGACAAACAGTAGAATATTGGCGAGTAGAAAGAGCAGATTCAGTTGTAATCTTGACCATTCAAGCTGACAAATTGCTGTTTCCCCCACCGATGTATCGCCCCGGCGTAGCGGAAGCAACCCTGGATTTTCCAGGGGGTCGCGTAGAAGCCGAAGCCACGCCAGCAGCGGCAGTTCCAGCTATAATCAAGAAAGAATTAGGCGTGACAGAAAGTGCGATCGCCCGCATCGAACCGATCAACACCATTGGGTGGGCAATAAACAGCTCATTCTCCAATCAAAAACTCTACGGTTTTGTTGCAGAATTGCACCCTACAGCAACACTAAACCCCGAACATATCGGTGCTGCATATCCTGCAACCCCAGACGGAATTCGCGACTTGCTCAAAAAATTAACTTGCCTCCAATGTCGAGCATTGTTGCTAGAATGGCAAAACCAAGACAATTTTAGATTTTAGATTTTAGATTTTAGATTTTGGATTGTCCCGCGACGCTAGCCAATTGACGATTTATTAAAACCAAAATCACCGAAACTAATCATGCCTCTCAATAATGAAGTTGCTGTCGAATGTCTCGACGTTACATATCGCCTCAACCGCAGGCATTTAGTAGACAAACTCAATTTTAAAGTGCTGCAAGGAGAAGTTTTAGTATTGCTGGGACGCAGCGGCAGTGGCAAAACTACCACCATGAAATTGATTAACAATTTACTGACGCCAAGCAGCGGCGAAGTTCTTGTCATGGGAAAACCAACAACTCAGTGGAACGCAATTCAACTGCGCCGAAAAATTGGCTATGTGATTCAAGAAATCGGTTTGTTTCCCCATTTTACCGTCGAGCAAAACATCGGTTTAGTGCCGAAATTGGAAGGTTGGGAGGGCGATCGCATTCAATCTCGCGTCCGCCAACTGTTAGAATTAGTCAACCTCGACCCCCAGCACTTCGCCAAACGCTATCCCCATCAGTTATCCGGCGGACAGCGGCAGCGGGTGGGCGTCGCCAGAGCACTGGCCGCTGACCCTCCGATGCTATTAATGGACGAACCGTTTGGTGCTTTAGACCCCATTACTCGCCTGGAATTGCAGCGGGAATTCGGTCAATTGCAGCAGCAACTGGGCAAAACTGTGATTTTTGTGACTCACGGCATTCAAGAAGCTTTTTTGTTAGCTTCTAGAATAGGTTTGATGCAAGACGGACGGTTGGTTGAATTGGCATCGCCCGCTGATTTTATGAAATCTCAGCATCCAGAAGCTCGCGCATTTATTGATTGTTTGCAAGTAGCTAGATTTGAATGATTTTAGCAAAAATTTGATAATATAGTTTTAGTAACTAAGCTGATAATCAAACGATGCACAGTCTTTACGAGACAGACTTCTATGCTTGGACGCAAGAACAAGCCAAGTTACTTCGCAAGTGTCAGTGGAGTCAACTTGACTTGCCAAATTTAATTGAGGAGATTGAATCTTTGGGCAAACAGGAACGTCAAGAACTTAGAAATCGTTTGAGCATTTTGCTGGGACATTTGCTGAAGTGGCAATATCAGCCCCAGCAGCGCAGTCGTAGCTGGCTGTCTACAATTCGAGTGCAGCGGCGGGACACTCAGAGACTGATACAGGATAACCCAAGTCTGAAACCTTACTTGCAAGAAGCTTTCCAAGAAGCTTATCAAAACGGTAGAGATTTGGCAGTAGGAGAAACCGATTTACCTCTCAAAACATTTCCTCAAAACTGCCTTTATAGCTTAGAGGACATTCTGGACTTTCGCTTCTATCCTGGTGAACCAAGTCCTGAAATGGAAAATGATTTATAAGATTGACAGCAATTAGGAATAACCAATAACCCGATGATAAATTTTATCAACCGCTATGGCGCCCAGATAATTCAGCGCGCGGTCGAACACTTATATTTAGTAACAGTTGCAATTTTTATCGCTATTATTGTGGGGATTCCCCTCGGGATTTTAGTCACGAGAAAACCAAAGTTGAAAAAGCCAATTTTGGGATTTGCGAATATTATGCAAACAATTCCCAGTTTAGCTTTGTTTGGCTTGTTAATTCCGGTGCCGGTAGTGGGTGGAATAGGCGATCGCACGGCAATTATCGCCCTCACTCTCTACTCTTTACTGCCAATTATCCGCAATACTTATACTGGTATTGTCGGCGTCGATCCGGCGATTGCGGAAGCCGGAACAGGCATGGGAATGACTGATATGCAACTGTTATGGCAAGTGGAAATTCCCCTGGCACTGGGGGTGATTCTGGCGGGCGTGCGAGTTGCCACAGTAATTGCGATCGGACTCGCTACAATTGCCGCTGCAATTGGTGCTGGCGGCTTGGGGGTGTTTATTTTTCGCGGCGTTGCTACAGTCAACAATCAGTTACTTTTGGCTGGGGCAATTCCGGCAGCTTTGATGGCATTAGCTGCGGATTTTGGGCTGGGTTTGGTAGAAGCCCGCCTCTCGAAAAGTACATTAAAAACTCTTAATCAGGACTAAAATCCTGACTGCCATCTGTCAGCGTTGTCACTCTCTGCGAACCAGAATCATTCACAGGATTTGCTATCAGATTGCGGATTGCATTTGAGCGTTCAATGTACTCTCGATCGCTCAAAACAGCCTTGCTTTCCTCCAGCAAAATAGGATTAGCCAAATCGATCCAAGAACGGCAACCGCCGTATTCAGGAATGTACGGAATTTCTACTGTTTCTGCTAAACGATAAGTCCGCAGCAATAAAATAGAAATTGGCTGATTTTGTTTCCATTTCAGGCGATCGCCTACAAATTTATCATTCCAAATATGGTAAGGAAACAGCGCAGTAATTGCAGGTTCCCAAGCTACCAAAAAAACATCGGTAATCTCCGCCCAACTGCCAATTTTAATAACTTCAGGATGCCAGCCAGATTCGACAGTTTTTACTCTATCTGCAAACTCCGGTTTTAATAAATCCGGCTGTTGGTGTTCAAAAGTTGGATATAATAAAACCTGTTTGTCACCGACATTGAAATGTCCTGCTTGCTCGCTAATTCCCCCTTTTCGCAACAGCACAATCGTTTTGCCTTGTTCCAAAGCATTAACTGCTACATTCCATTCTTTCAGTGCGCGAGTAGTTGATTTCATAGAAAATTAGTATTGTTAAAACAATAGTAACAAAATCCGTACTTTCAAGCAAGTACAGCGACTTGATTCTGCTAAAATTATATGGCGTCCGAATAAATGATCGTGAAAAAAAGCAGGGTTGAAGATATGGAAAATCGGCAATTGGGCACTTCGGAAATTTATATCACCCCGATAATTATGGGGACTTGGCAAGCTGGGAAGCGGATGTGGGTGGGAATTGAGGATGCTGAAACTGTCAAAGCAATGCGGCCGCTTTTGAGGCAGGTATTACCACCTTTGATACGGCTGAGGCTTACGGAGAAGGGAATTCGGAACAAATTATCGGTCAAGCACTTTCAGATGTGCGATCGCAAGTAGTTATGCTAGCAAAGTTTTTGCCAACCACTTGAAACCCGATTTGTTAGTCGAAGCGTGCGATCGATCGCTAAAAAACCTCAACACCGATTATATCGACCTTTACCAAATCCACTGGCCCGCTGGCACTTGGAATTCCGAGTTAGTGCCAATTGCAGAAACAATGGACGCCCTGAACAAGTTAAAAGAACAGGGAAAAATTCGGGCGATCGGCGTTTCCAACTTCTCCCGCGCCCAAATAGAAGAAGCAGCCCAATACGGACGCATCGACAGCTTGCAACCGCCCTATTCTCTGTTTTGGCGCTGGGTAGAAAAAGATTCTATGTCCTATTGTGCGGACAATCATATCTCAATCCTTGCCTATTCATCTCTAGCTCAAGGAATATTGACAGGTAAATTTGGGCCCGAACACAAGTTTGAAGAAGGCGATCACCGCGCCAAAAATAAGCTGTTTATCAAAGAAAATTACGCCCGAGTGCAAACAGCATTAAATCAACTCAGGCCAATTGCCGATCGCCACCAGACAAGCTTGGGAAACTTAGCTTTAGCTTGGTTGATTTCCCAGCCGCAAACAAATGCAATTGTCGGCGCGCGCGACGGAGAACAAGCAGCCGAAAATGCTAAAGCTGCTGAGGTAAAATTGAGTCAAGAGGAATTAAAAGAGATTGACGCGATCGGGAGAACTGTCACCGATTGTTTAGACGATAACCCCGTCATGTGGAATTTCTAAAACAGAACTGACGCAACTGGCATATATAGTTGTAGGTTGGGTTGAGGAACGAAACCCAACAAGAGAGACCCACAGAGTTGGGCGGAGTGAAACGGAGGGTTCGCTTCACTCAACCCAACCTACGAATAATTAGATAAATCGTTCTAAGTACGGGCTAGCCAAAAATAAAATCTAAAATCCAAAATCTAAAATCTAAAATCGAATGAGTTACTGTCTAAATCCTAACTGTTCCAAACCACAAAATCCCCCCGCAGTCAAATTATGCAAAAATTGCCGGTCGAAACTGCTGCTGCGCGATCGCTACCGGGCGATAAAGGCGATCGGACAAGGCGGTTTTGGCAGAACATTCCTCGCCGTTGACGAAGACAAACCCTCAAAACCCCGCTGCGTCATCAAACAATTTTTACCCGCAGACAGCCAACTCATCCCATCAGCAAGCAATCGCAACAGCAAAAAAGCAGCCGAACTTTTTGAACAAGAAGCAATGCGATTAGACGAATTGGGCAAACACCCTCAAATTCCCGAACTATTAGCCTATTCCATCCAAGACAGCCGACAATATGTAGTGCAAGAATTTATCGACGGGCAAAATTTAGCACAAATTGTAGAAACAGAAGGCACATTTAGAGAAAATCAAATACAAGACTTACTCAATAGCTTATTACCCGTCCTTCACTTCATCCATTCCCACAACGTTATTCACCGAGACATCAAACCCGGAAACATCATCCGCCGCGCCGACAAACAATTAGTTTTAGTAGACTTTGGCGCTGCCAAAATTGCCACAGGTACAGCATTACTCAAAACAGGAACCAGCATCGGCAGCCCCGAATACATCGCCCCTGAACAAGCCAGAGGCAAAGCATTTTTTACCAGCGATTTGTACAGTTTAGGCGTAACTTGTTTGTATTTGCTAACTCAAGTTTCCCCTTTTGACCTATTCGATCCCGGCGAGGATGCCTGGATCTGGCGGCAGTATTTGGCCAACAACCCGGTGAGTGAAGAACTCGGTAAAATTTTAGACAAAATGATTGCAAATGCTACCAACCGCCGCTATCAAACGGCTGTTGAAGTATTAAAAGAAATTAATCCCCAAGTTGCGATCGACCTAGCAATTCCCCAAACACTTTCCAAGTTAGTTAAACCAGGAAAAACTCCCACCCAGCCCCAACAGCAAACCTATAACTGGCAATGTCTTCACACCCTCACAGGTCACAAAAACTTAATTTACTCTGTCGCTTTCAGCCCCAACGGAGAAGTTGTAGCCAGCGGCAGCGATGACAAAACAATCAAACTGTGGCGAGTAGAAGACGGGCAAGAAATAGTGACTCTTGCAGGTCATACCAACTCAGTTTATACAGTAGCTTTCAGCCCCGACGGACTGATGCTAGCCAGCAGCAGCCACGACAAAACTGTCAAACTTTGGCGGATGAAAGATGGACAAGAAATCCGCACCCTGAACGGCCACAGCAACTCAGTTTACGGCGCAGCTTTCAGCCCCGATGGAATTCTGATTGCTAGCAGCAGTTGGGACAAAACAATCAAGATTTGGCGAGTCAAAGACGGGCAAGAAATTCGCACGCTTGCGGGTCACACCAATTTAGTTTATTTTGTTGCTTTTAGCCCGGATGGCGAAACTCTTGCTAGTTGCAGTTGGGACAGAACAGTCAAAATTTGGCGCGTTAAAGATGGGAAGCTAATTCGCACACTTACAGGTCATACAGACTCCGTTCGCTGCATAGCTTTCAGTCCAAATGGCGAGTTTTTGGCTAGCGGCAGCCACGACAATACTATTAAGATTTGGTGGGTCAAAGATTGGCAAGAAGTTTTAACGATCACAGGACATTCTTGGTATGTTGATTCTATTGCTTTTATTCCAGATGGCGAGATTCTGGCTAGCAGCAGCAATCAAACTATCAAGATTTGGCGAGTGAAAGACGGTCAAGAAATTTGTAATATTGCGGGTCATAATAACTCAGTCTATTCTGTTATTTTTAGCCCGGAAGGAGAGTTTTTGGCTAGCGGCAGCAGTGACAAAACTATTAAGATTTGGCAGAATATGATGTTTGTTTAATTGCCCATAATTAAAGTTGTAAGTTATGATAAAGATTGTAACCAAAAGATTTCTGCTGCGTGACTTTGTAGATTCCGACCGATCGCCATTCTTGGACTATCAAGCCGATCCGCGCAACCTGACATTTTACGAACCCGATCGCTCTAGTCCCGACCGTGCCGCACGTCTATTCGAGATGTTTCAGGCCTGGGCAATCGCTAGCCCTCGACTCAATTACCAACTGGCGATCGTACAACGACATGAACCTTACGCGCTTGTCGGTTGCTGCGGACTGCGGGGAGAGTTGTGCGAAACTGGCGAGATGGAATTTGGTCTCGAACTGGCACCAGCCTATTGGGGGCGATATGCCTACGCGATCGAGGTGGGGCGTGCGCTGCTCGACTTTGGGTTCGCGGAACTCGATCTGAAGGCGATCTCCGGGTCTACCGTGAGTGCAAATACCCGGATCGCTCGGTTGGCCCAGTGGATAGGAGCAGAAGTGGTTGCTACCCGCCCAGGGTCCTCATGGATGTCCGATCGCGGTTGGAGCGAGGTCGATTGGCGGATTGCACGGGCGCAATGGGAGCATCGTACTCGGCGGCACGGCCGATAATATATGTTTGTTTTGTGATGGCTTTATGAATGAGACAGCAGCCAATCAAATCCGTCAGCAGGTGGAAGCTGTGTACCGATCCGAGTCGCGTCGCGTTTTAGCTACCCTGATCCGACTCCTGGGTGACTTCGATCGCGCCCAAGAGGCGATGCACGAAGCCTTCGCTGCGGCTGTAGCGCAATGGCCCCGCGACGGCATTCCCGCTAACCCGCGATCGTGGCTTGTATCTACGGGTCGCTTTAAAGCGATCGACACCATCCGCCGTCGCGCCCGCTTTGATACGCACTTGGCAGAACTCGCTCAACAACTCGATCCGAGTGACACCACAATCGAGGATGACGAGGACGTTGAGGACGATCGCCTGCGCTTGATTTTCACTTGCTGTCATCCGGCCCTGTCGCCAGAAGCTCAGGTGGCGTTGACGCTGCGGGAAGTCTGCGGACTCAGTACCGAGGAAATTGCCAGCGCCTTCCTGATTGCTCCCCCCACGTTGGCGCAGCGGATCGTGCGGGCCAAGGCGAAGATCCGCGACGCACGCATTCCTTATCAAGTGCCGTCGAAAACCGATTTGCCCGATCGATTGGACACCGTGCTTCAAACGATCTACCTGGTGTTTAACGAAGGGTACGCGGCCTCATCTGGCCGATCGCTGACGCGGGCCGACCTCGCTGAGGAAGCGATCCGTTTGGGACGGCTGGTAATGGAACTGTTGCCAGACTCTGAGGTGATTGGACTCCTGGCGCTGATGCTGCTGCAAGAATCGCGGCGCACCGCCCGCACTTCCTCCACAGGCGACCTTATCCTTCTAGAAGACCAAGATCGATCGCTCTGGAATCAAGCACAAATTTCTGAAGGCAGGTTACTGGTGCAGCAATCGCTATCATCGGGACGGTTTGGTTCGTACACGCTTCAGGCTGCGATCTCAGCCGTGCATTCAGAGGCCCAGAGTGCTGCTGCAACGGACTGGGCGCAGATTGTGGGCTTATACGACCTGCTCGTGCAATTAGAGCCGTCGCCGGTTGTTGCCTTAAATCGGGCGGTGGCAGTGGCAATGCGTGATGGCCCCTTAGCGGGACTGCAATCGATCGACCACATATTAGCGCGCGGCGATTTGGCAGACTACCATCTGGCACACTCCGCGCGAGCCGATTTGTGTCGGCGGCTGGGCAGAACGGCTGATGCTAGAGAATCCTACCAAAAGGCGCTGGCGATCGTGAAACAGGAACCAGAGCGTCGTTTTCTCGAAAAACGCCTTCGCGAGTTAAGCTGAAAAAATTTTTTGCTTCGCTGTCGATTTGCAGCTTCGCCGAACGACTACTAATATCAA
Source organism: Microcoleus sp. N3A4 (assembly GCF_036701805.1). Lineage (NCBI taxonomy): Bacteria > Bacillati > Cyanobacteriota > Cyanophyceae > Oscillatoriales > Microcoleaceae > Microcoleus > Microcoleus sp. N3A4. The sequence goes on along the minus strand of NZ_JAUBRJ010000007.1, from coordinate 41,368 downwards.
ATCCGTTGACATCGGAATTATTATCTCTCTCTTCTCTTTCTCTGTGTCCTCTGTGTCCTCTGTGGTTTAATCATTCCGATCTAACCGGAATTGATATAAATGAAGGCGACTATCTCAGAGCGAATTTTGGAGGTAACGATGAAATACATATTGCTGATTTACAGCGACGAAAATGCCTGGACTGAAAGCGAGCTGCAGCAATGCTACGCAAAGTCTTTGCAGCTAACCCAAGAACTGCAAGCCAACGGTCAATATTTGGGTGCTTCGCCGCTACACTCGATCGCCACAGCAACCAGTATTCGAGTGCGTGACGGCAAAAAACTTGTCACCGATGGGCCGTTTGCGGAGACGCGCGAACAACTCGGCGGCTACTTTCTGATCGATGCCAAGGATCTTGACGAAGCGATCGCGATCGCAGCACGCCTACCAAGCGCCAGTAAAGGTACGGTTGAAATTCGCCCGATCGTGGAACTGTCGGGCTTGCCATCAGACCAGTAGTTGCTGTCAATCGATTTTAGATTTTAGATTTTAGATTTTAGAGGCGACCCCACGGATAAATGCGCGGGCTTGAGGATTTTCGATTTGAGATTTTGGATTGATTCCACGGATCGATCGCGTGGCGGCTACCACCTTTGAAATTCGCTTGTCAATACCGCTCAACGCAAACTTCCACATCCGCACTGACAAACTTTTCCAGAAAAAATGTTCAACTTGTCGATCGGGCGCACCTCTATTCGACTAGATGGTAGAGCAAGGGTTAGGAGTTTTCAATCTGCGCCCGGAAAACCAATCCACATCAATCAGGAGATACCGCGATGACGATGACAACCGAAACCACCAAAACACAAGACGAAGCCCAGATTCGACAAATCATCGCAGATACGGCCAGTGCCATCTGCGCCAAAGACCTCGATGGCATCATGGCGCACTACGCCCAAGATGTGATTATTTTCGACGCAAAACCGCCGTTCCAAACCAAAGGTGCAGATGAATTTCGACGGACGTGGGATGCGTGCCTGCCTTGCTTCCCGGACTCCTTCGGGATTGAGATGCGAGACCTCAGCCTCACCGTGAGCGGTGATTTGGCGATCGCGCACTGGCTTTTTCACTTCACAGGGATGCCAAAAGATCACCCAGGGGCGCAGATGTGGATGCGAATCACCTCTGCGTGCCAGCGGAAACAGGGCAGGTGGCAGATTGTGCACGAGCATTGCTCTGTCCCCTTCGATCCAGAAACGTCTAAAGCCGTTTTCTCGATCGCACCTTAGCCGAACTCAACAAACATAAACAAAAGGAGATTTCACGATGAAAGTCATTGTTCTAATCAAAGCTACCGAAGACTCAGAGGCAGGCGTTCTGCCCAGCGAACAGCTTCTGACGGAAATGGGGCAGTACAACGAAGCATTGGTCAAGGCGGGAATTCTGCTCGCTGCCGAAGGGCTGCATCCCAGCTCAAAAGGAGCGCGGGTGACGTTTTCAGGCACAAATCGCAGCGTGACTGACGGGCCGTTCACAGAGACAAAAGAGCTGATTGCCGGATTCTGGATCTGGCAAGTGCAGTCGATGGAGGAAGCGATCGCCTGGGTCAAACGCTGCCCCAACCCGATGCCAGGAGAATCCGCGATCGAAATTCGCCCGATCTTTAGTGCAGAGGACTTCGGCGAATCCTTGACGCCCGAACTCAGGGAACAGGAAGAACGCATTCGGGCGGGGGCAGAACAACTCCAGGGTTCTTGAGGGCATAAATACTGCCTAACTTTTCGTCCGGCAGCCACATCATTTCCCGTGAATGGATTGCTCGATCGACTATTAACCAAAGGAGTACATGATGCAATCGAATACTTATCTCTTTTTTGACGGTGAATGCGAAGCTGCATTTAAATTCTACGAACAGTGTTTAGGTGGCAAAATCGACCAGATGATGACCTATGGGGATGGGCCCATGTCTGAGGAAATTCCCTCCGAACAGCGCGATCGAATCATGCACGCCAACTTAACTGTTGGTGGAATGGTATTGATGGGTTCTGACACTCCACCCGATGGCTTTGAAAAACCACAGGGATTCTCTGTGAATCTTCAATTTGACGATCTGGTCGAAGCGGAGCGGATATTTCAAAAATTGGCAGAAAACGGAACGGTAAAGATGCCATTCCAAGAGACCTTCTGGTCTACCCGTTTTGGAATGCTTGTCGATCGATTTGGCACACCGTGGATGATTAATGTCCAGCCAGCTACCTAACTTTTTCAAGTTTGCTCACAAGCCTTACCGTTCAATTCAAACATTAGCGAAAAATCGTTAATGTTTCACCTTGCGATCGAAGTTAAAAAGGAGAAAACATGGCCACTAAAATTTTCGTGAATTTACCCGTCAAAAATCTCGATCGGTCTGTCGAATTTTTTACTAAACTTGGATTCAGTTTTAACGCCCAATTTACTGACGAAACTGCCACTTGTATGGTTGTGAGCGAAGACATCTTCGTCATGCTCTTGACAGAAGCCAAGTTCAAGGAATTTACACCCAACGCAATTTGCGATGCCACCAAGAGTACAGAAGTGCTGGTGTGCTTGTCTTCCGAGAGCCGAGAAGAAGTGGATAAAATGATTCGCAACGCAGTTGCTGCTGGCGGAACGACCTACAATGAACCGAAAGACTACGGATTTATGTATGGTCATGGCTTTCAGGATTTAGATGGCCACATTTGGGAAACTATGTTCATGGAACCCAGCGCAGTAAATCAAGGTTAGGCATTTTCTATTTGCTTCCTGAAAACAATACAAAGCTCGGCGTTGCTGATTTAGGGTATGAAAGGCTAAATATGCAAGTCATAGAAACCAGTATCCACAAAACTTCGGGATTTTCAAGTTATTTTTTTCATACCCCGATTAAGCAACGCCAACTATAGCATCGACATCATCCATAACTCCCTCATTCTCAATTTCGGCTGTCAAAATTTAATCCAAAATTGCCAAACCCCAATCTCAACTCGTCCTTGGACTGTTGACTAATTGCTAACAACCAATCCTTGGCGGTAAATCCCCAAATTTTGCAGGTACATTGCTTCGAGTGTGGGCATCGACGATTCCACGGAACCGCCAAAACGCCGAAAAGAAGGCCAAATATAAGCGAGTTTTCTCACTGCTGACTCCAATCGACCCGCTTCTATATCTTCTAATGCACCTTTTTCTCGGATTAACTCAATAGCCATCAAATCTTGATTTTCCGGGCTGAAATCGCGGACGCCAAATTTTTGGGCAAATCTGTCCCAAGTGGTGCTGAGAAACTGATATCGCCCTGCTGCGTCGGAACAAAGTTTTTTGCCGTAGCGGCGGCCGCACCTCATTTCTCTGGGATGATCTTGAAAGCTGGCAAATTTTGTGCCTGTGTACTGGGTGCGGTAGCCTTCGGGAGTAGCGGTGCCTTCGGCTGCGGCTATGGTGTCGAGAAAGGCTTTGACTCGGCGTTCAGACTCGATAGCATCGGGCCTGCTATCCTCTCTGGGCTCAGGTGAATTCAGGGTTGCAGTTTCTGGTTCCCGATCGCGCTCGATGTTATCCTCTCCTTTGTCTGGTGAGTAGATCGCTGCAACTTCCGGCAAGGGTTCCGTGGCGGGCGAGCTTTCTGCCCAGACTGATTGCCCCGACAGTCTTGGGGTCATTCGACCCAAAAAAAAGCACAAACAGATGCACAAACTCCATGAAAGTTGAAAACGGAGGCGTTTGAACGGCTTGCTGCGCTGCTGCATCGGCCACCTGTCCAGGGGGATGGCTGCGGGTAAGATTCCCGTTTGCTGGCCGAAGGCGAACAGCGATTTCAGCGCTAGCAAGGTTTGCTTGTAGAAACGGGGCGCAACTTTGCTCACCCTCATTGCTGCGGCGAACGTCTCGACATCTGTCAGAGTCACTTCTGCGAGCGGTTTTACTGCAAACAGCCGAAAACGGTGGGCTGCCTGCCAGCTAAAGCGCTTGCTTCGGGGGGATTTGCGCTCCACCCACAGGCGAATTAGCTCGATGTCTGAAATGGGTTGCAGATGGCTTTCCAGATGTTCTGGTGCGTACAAGAGTACCTCCTGATATCACTTCTAGTTGAAGGTTCCCAGTTAGAACGGATGAGTGAAACAGGGAGCAAGGGAAACTGGCTTCAACCATACTAAGTGATACTACTAAGCGCTCGCGGGGTCAAGTTGAATGGCCGATTGTTCGAGCAGTTGAGTGTAAAGTTGACGGAGTTGGGAGGCGATACTGTCCCAACTGAAATAGGGTTTTGACGCGCTGGCGGCCTGTTTGTCCGAGTTGCTGGCGCCATACTGAGTCAACTAACAAGCGATCGATCGCATCGGCAAAGACTGCTTCATTTTTCGGCGGCGCGAGCAAACCTGTTTCTTGCGGCACTGCAGTATATTTGAGCCCTCCCACATCGGAGGCGACTACGGGCGTGCTGCAGGCGATCGCTTCGGCGACTAAACCCAAGGGCTTTGGAGAAAGCAGAAGTAGGTCGTCCCGAAGACATAATGTTACAGGGCGATCGAAAAAAAAAGCAAAATTATTGCATTCAAAATTTTTCTTTCCTTCCGCCTTCTTCCCTCTGCCTTCTGCCTTCTGCTGTCAAACCAGGAGTGCGAGTTTAACCTCCAATTTCCCGTTAGTCTAATGTTAAGATTTCTTCCGATGTTTGCGCGCTACGGATTCCCCGTTTTCGCTGTTGAGGATATTCTTTCGCGAACCTTGCATTAGAGAGCCGTATCGGTTAGCCCAAACTTGGGTAAACTCGGCACCTAAGAATAGAATTTGAGCGGAATAATTAATCCAAAGCAGGATAATCACGAACGAGCCAGCAGCACCGTAGGTAGAGGCAATACCGCTTCCTCCGAGGTAAACTCCTATTAGGGATTTGCCGATCGTAAACAGCACAGAGGTGATGGCGGCACCGATCCACACATCATTCCAGGCAAGATCGACATCGGGCAAAAGTTTGTAAATTAAGGCAAAAAGCAGCGTAACTACGCCAAAAGATATAGCAAAGTCCACCATCTGCCAAATGCCGACTGGTAATTGCAGCAAGCCGTTCAACCAATAGCTAACCGCTGCTAAAACTGCGCTAATTACTAAAGATACTAGCAGTAGAAAGCCTATGCCTAAAATCATCGCAAAAGACAATACGCGGTCTTGCAAAAAGCCCCAGATACCGCGTCCGGGAGGCGGTGAAACATTCCAAATAGTATTGAGGGCTTCTTTAAGATTAGTAAACACGTTGGAAGCACCCCACAAAAGTGTAGCGATGCCGACTAAAGTAGCAATCATTCCCGACTTGGGTTCGGAGGCTTTGAGGATTAGTTCTTGGACGGTTTGGGCACCATCTTTGCCGATTAAACTTTGGAGTTGGGCGACGATTTGACCTTGTGCTGCGTCTGCACCAAAGACTAAACCGGCGATCGCAATTACGATAATTAGCAGCGGGGCGAGGGAGAAGACTGTGTAATAGGCTAGGGCGGCGGCTAGGGTTGGCGCTTTATCTTCTTGCCATTCAGTAAAAGTTTGTTTGAGCAGCGATATGACTGTTTTTAATTTCACGGCATTTGGTTTCCTTATACTTGTCGTCCACCAAGGAATTTTAAGAGGTTAGGAGTTTTTTAGCGTCGGCCACAAGATAGATTTATCGATTAGCAAATTCGGAAAATTACTTTTATGTCTGATTCCAACACAACTGTTAACAGCACCGATGTAACATTGTCCAAAAAAGCAATTTATTGGGCAAAATTGAGCGCTTTAGTAGCGGTGGTCAATTTCTTGCTGGTGCTTTTCCATTTCAGTTACCTTCAGTTGCGCCCTGTTTATCAGAGCTTTTTTCCGGGTTTAGTTAAAATTTATGACCCGATTAAAGGCATTGATTCGAGTTTGCCAAATCCCGAATCTTTGAAAACTACTGACCAGTTTTGGCGAATTGATACGTTTTTTATCGGTTTTTTTGGTGCGGAATTTTTGATAAAAAGTCTGTTCCACACCCGCCGCAAGCCGGGGGTAACTTGGTTTGATTTTGTGCTGAGGCGCTGGTACGAGGTGTTTCTGGTGATGCCAATTTGGCACGGGTGGCGGATTCTGCCGGTATTGGTGCGGCTGCACAAGTCGGGTTTGGTGAATCTCGATCGCGTAGTTGCTCAAGTTACCTACGAACCGGTGGCTTATTTAGCCAATACGATGTCGGAATACATGATGGTGCGGTTTATCAATCAAGCGAAAAGTTCGATCGAACAGGGCGACGCGGCGCAGGTGTTGCTGGCGCAGCAGCCGTACCTTCACGTCAATCAGGAAAATACGATCGAACAAATTACCAAGCGGATTTTGGATCTGACAATTTACAAAGTTTTGCCGCAGGTGCAACCGGATTTGGAAGATTTGCTGCACCACAATTTGGAAACAACAATCAAACAGTCGGATTTCTATCAAATCCTGCAAACTTTGTCTCCGATTAATATTTTGCCTACTGAGATGACGGAACAGCTAGCGAATTATTTGGCTCAAACGGCTGTGGAGGTGGTAGCTACTACTTATGAAGACGATAAAGGTCGAAAAATTCTCGATAATTTCAGCCAAGAATTTAATCAAAGTTTGCGGCGAGAATTGCAAGATGAGAAAACTCTCGGGGAATTGCAGTCGCTGCTGTCGGATTTGTTGGAAGAAGTGAAGTTGAATTACATTCAAGGCGGGTTGAAGTCCGATCCGGAGCAGACGTTTACGGAAATTAACTCGCTCCGGGAAGTAAGGGAGAGTTGATACAGCAATGAGTTCCGGTTTTGTGAATTAGATTTTTTGACTCACATCTTTCATCATTGTCAAGAACAGGCTTTCCGGCCTGTGAAGCGAGAGATGAATTTTATTGTGGAACAGGCCGGAAAGCCTGTTCCTAAACAAGTCATTGAGAATGGTGCAATATCTCAGTTAAAACGAACCGCGAAGACGCCAAGGGCGCGTTCGGCGAAGCCGTTCCCGAAGGGTAGGAAGACAAGAGAAAGAGTTCACAAGTTCTACGAGTAAGGTGCGCTGGGCGCACCTGCGAACACGGGTAGTGCGGATATCCGCAATGTCTGGCGATCGATCTATCTCAATCGCCAGCTAAAATAAAATAATTAACTTAAAACATCCATCATATTAGATATCTATCTTGAACAACATTACCTCGCTAGAAATAGAAGTCGCCGAAACATTGCTGAGATTAGCAATGTTGCTGGGATTAACACTTGTAATCGCGTTTTTTGTGGCGTCAGAACTAGCATTAGTATCAGCCGATCGCCATCAAATCCGCCAACTCGCCCACTTGGACGATCGCCCAACCGCTAAAACCGCCGAACTCGTCCACCAAGCTCAGAACAACATACCGCATTATTTGTCTGTGACTCAAACTGGCACAACAGCAGGGAGTTTGCTGTTGGGTTGGTTGGGTGAGGGAGCGACTGTACACTGGATCGAACCGTGGATCGACAAATTGCCGATCGGTCATTTGCCGGCCGTGCTGACTGCTCATTCGATCGCAGTTCCCGCAGCTTTTATCTTTGTAACTTACGTAGAAATAGTCTTAGGAGAACTAATCCCCAAAGTATTAGCAACCCACGCCCCAGAACGCACCGCTTTGCTGTTGATGCCTACCCTCGAAATCTGCTCAAAATTACTGTGGCCGCTGCTAGCAATTCTCAACGGTACCGTGCGCCTGCTGACAGGTTGGATTACCAGTAAAAAGTCTGAACCGCTGCTGTTACCTTCCGAGGCAACTATCCTGCAAAAAGATGCTCATTCGGCACTGATTTCTGGCCTGTGGGAAGTGACAGCAGTTAACGAAAAACTCGGGTTAAACTTGCCCACTAACCAAGCTTACGAAACAATCGCCGGATTCGTCATCCACAATTTAGGTAAAATGCCAAATCAAGGCGATCGGCTATTGTGGGGCGAGTTAGAAATAGAAGCAGAAAATGTAGTAGAAGGCAGTTTAGAAACAGTGCTAGTGCGCCAGGTAACTCGCCCCTTATTTGAGACTCAGCAACCAGAACTCGTGTTGAATTAAATTGCAGTTTTTAATAATAGTAATATCCCCGTAGGGAAACGGCACTGCCGTTTCCTCTTACGGACACGATAGGGAAATGGTAGGGAAACGGCACTGCCGTCTCCTCTTACGGACACGGCACTGCCGTCTCCCTACAGATATCGCCTACAATCGACCCAGCTTGATATCAATTCAATCCTGAGTTATAGCGGTTCGAGCGAAAGATTCGCGGACGTAGTTGGGCCCCGGCCCTCAAGCGTCTGGGTGGTTATGTAAGCTGTCAGTCATACCTCATCTTTTTGAGAAAGGCTATAGGTTGTAATTAGTCGCTCAGTGCGACAACTTACCAAAAATCTGCAAATTGCATAAAGCACAGTTTATGAGGTGGATATGCTGAAAACACTTTGGGCTACGGTTCGACAAGGGAAAATTGAACTGCTGGAGTTATCATAGTTACCCGAAGGGGCAAAAGTATTAGTAACACTCTTATACCAATTTTATGTGAAGTTGCATAGAATAGAGTGAGCTTTTATGGTGCGTTTATGAGTCGTAGTTTAAAAATCACAATTGAGGAAAGTGCAGAATTTTTAGAAAAACAACTAAAAAATACTCGTACTGCCAGCCTTAAAGAACGAATACAAGTATTATGGTGGTTAAAAACAGGGCAAGTACCTGGGGGGTTGACAAAGAGGGAGCATCTCAGTTTTGCAAAAAGCATTTTTTTTATTATAGTGCGAGCTTAAGAGCTCGCGTATTCTACAAATCGCGAGCGGGGACGCTCGCACTATAAATGCAAAACTGAGATGCTCCCGACAAAGAGGTCTAGGAGATAGACCGAATCAGGGTTGCAGCCCGCATACCTTGTTGATAAAAGCGGCGTTTATTTCGAGTTAACTTGCGTTTACTGTTCCACCTCATCAGAATATTGTCCCTTGATAATTAACCCACTTTTCTCCATCTAAGCCAACACCAAATGTACTCCGTCTTCGATATCTTTTTTTAGGTTCTTGACGCCGACATACATATTTTTCTACTTGCTTTTTCCGAAGAGCGGTGCCTTCAAATATTGCCGAACTGTAGGCGAGTGTCACGAGCAGAATCATGTTAATCAGTCGGTTTCCTTTTAAGCTAGTTCCTTCCAGATCGTAGCCTCCTGTTTTACAATCTCTAAACATTTCTTCAATGCCCATTCGTTGCTTAAGCTGTTGTGCATTTAAACCACTAACTAGGGTCTTCCGGGTGCGTCTGACGCGAACACGCTCCGCTTAAACGGGAAACACTTCGGACGCTCCGCACCATACAATCTGTTTTAAATGTTCAACAGCTTACCATACATTTTAACTATTTGAGGACTTCAGGAATATTATACTATGGCTAAAGTGATGAAAGAGCGTTAATCTGGTCTTGTTTACATGATTGTGGTCAGGTCGCATTTAATTTGGTCTGGGTGGCGTTTAATTTGGTCTGAAGTTTTGGTTCAGTTTCATTTAATGTGGCCTGAAAAAAATCCTGATTGCGGTCTTGAGTGATTGTGATTGCGGTCTCCTACATATAGCCAGTAAATATTAGAAAATTAGGTCGGCTTTTATGGAACACAGAGCATCACACAGGGATATTTTTCCGAAAAACTATTTAGGCAATTACATGAAAAAGGTTGACAACTGATAACTAGACTGAAGAAAAACATGAAAACCAGCTAAGATCGAACGCACGTTATTTAAGTGTGCAACAGCTTAAAGATGCTGCTCAACCCAATTACTGTTAAATATCAATTCATAAATACGGTTATGGGATCTGAGAGAACCCTGCTGCTCGATCGCTAACCCCGATAAGAGCAATTCCCTTTCTTCTGGGCTATCAACTGCCACAACCTCTCTTTGGTGTAAAATTTGCCTGTAAAGCTCTAGTAGCTTACTAGCTGGCTGTTCGCTGTGAAGGATGCGATCGCGAATTGTCTTCAAATGTTCTGGCTCATCCTGCGCTTCCCAATTTTCTATCACATTTGTCCGCACTAAATTCTCAATCCACTCGGCTTCACCGTCGCTAGGAATAGGGGATGAATAGTTGCGGATCAGCTTACAAATCTTTTGGGTTAGAAAAGGCTGTCCATTTGTCCAGAATAAGACTTCTCTAAGCACTATTTGAGGATTAGTAACTTTTTCTGTCAATCCTTGAAGCAGAGGTTGAGCTTCATGCAGTTGAAAGCCCTTTAGTTGAATGGCTTGACCAATGTTAAAGGGTGTTCTTTGGGAGTTAGTTATCAAATCTGAAGGGGTAGCAACTCCAAACAGTGCAAAAGTTAAACGCTGATACGCTGGATTAATACCCCGTTGATTGTAGCAGGAGCGAATTAAAGCAAAAAAGTCATTAACAGAAAAACTCAAGGCCAGTATGTTATCAATTTCATCCAAAAAAATCACCAGTTTTTTCGGCGGATAATTATTCTCCTCTCCAACCTCAATCAGCAAAACTTCTTCAATAAATCGGCTTAAGCGTTGAAGGGGAGAAATATCGAGACGCTCGTTCCACCAAGTTTTGAGATTAACTTTTCCTAACAAGTCAAAGCTCTGCCATAATTCCACAGCTAATCCCTTATACCATTGATCGGGGGTGATATTTTCGCTGCCGATGCGCGTCATGTCGATCGCCCCACAGGAAAAACCCTCTCGCTGAAGCTGGTGTATCATGCTAACCATCAAGCTTGACTTACCCATCTGACGCGGATTGAGGATGTAACAAAACTCCCCTCGTTTTAAGGCTTTGTAAAGGTCGCGGTCTGCGGAACGCACCACATAAGTGGGAGCATCAATTGGCAAACTTCCCCCAACTTGATAATCATAAGTCGAAGTTTCTTCCGTACTTCTGAGCAGAGCATTTTCTACTTTAAGAATTTCCAACTGAATGCGCTCAGCTTCTGCTTGTTTGCGTTGTGTGATGTCTTGAAAAGCAGCTATGGCATAAACTATTTCACCCTTTTCATTAAAAATAGGAGTAGCTGAAGCTTCCAAGGGGATAACCTTATTTCCTTGGTGAATTGTCATATCATCAATAGTCGTGTTTTCACCTTTCAATGCCCGCCAAATCGGCTGCTGTTCAATTGGATACAACTGCTCTGTTCCCGCCTGATAGACTTGATAAACTTCAGCTAATTGAGCAGATGTAACTTTGGGTACGATTCCCTTACCTAGTATCTGTTGTGCAGCTTGATTTGCATAGTAGGGTTTACCATTAGCATCAGTTACAAACACGCCCACTGGCACGGCTTCCAGAAATTGAGCGAGTCTTTTCTCACTTTCACGCAATGCTATATAAAGTTGGGCATTTTGAATAGAAATAGCTGCCTGAGAGGAGAGAAGTTTTAAGACTTCCAATCGGTCAGGAGTAAAAGCCCCAACACTGAGATTATTTTCTAAATAAAGCAGACCAATCAGTTGGCTTTGATGGATAATGGGAGTACATAAGATGGACTTGGGTTGGTTTTTAATGATATAAGTATCTGTGGTAAATATTCCCTCACTGGTCGCATCTGTAGAAACCACATTCTCTCTGGTTCTTGCTACATAATTGATTACAGATATAGGTAACTGCTGGCTGGCTTCGAGTGGGGTAGATTGACATACAATCACTTCATCTCGATCTACATCTCCTTGGGCTTCTATAATGAGTTTACCTTCTTTTTGCAGCAATATGAGAAAGCCTGTTTGAGCGCCTGCATTCTCAATCAAGATTTTCATTAACTTTGCCAGCAAGTTTTCCAGTTCGATTTCACTGGAAATAGTCTGTGAGGCTTTGAGGACGCTGTTAAAATCTAAGACACCAGATGTAGTTTGACCAGAGTCAGTGGTTGAGAGGTTTAAGCGGTTTTGATAGGTATCTGTTGAGGTGTTGGCTAAAAATTGCGGGTATCGCGCTTCCAAATCTTTTACTTTAGCTACAGCCCCCCAGCGCTGATAAGCATAGTGGGCATCTTGCAGGTAGTGACGGGCAACATGATTTTGGTTTCTGGCTAAATAAAACCTGCCTGCTAGTTCGTAGGCGAGGGCTTCTTCGCTGAGATATTCGTTTTCGCGGGCTAAGATGATGGCTTTATCGTAATATTCTCTGGCATCTTTATCGTTGCCTAATACGCGGGCACGTTCCGCTTCTACTAGATAGAATTTGTGAAGGTAATTCATGGGAGCGTGCTTCGCCCATAGTTCCATCTTTTCCTGGTTAGCAGTAATCTTTTCCAGGATGCACTTTTGTTCTGTCTCTGAAGCATCAATAAACAAGGCTAGCCGGGTTAATGAATTATAAAAATAGTGTAGGGGAATAAACCCCCCACTAGCATTATCTGAATATTCTTCTGTCTTGAGAGCATTCTCAAAAGTCTGCTGGTTATCATAAAATAGATATGAAAGTATCAGTTTGTGAAAGTAGACTATAAAAATTGCGCTTTTGTCCTCTGCATCAATATGCTTGGGCAGCATTTTTTTTTCATCGTATACGTCCCCGCTTAAACAAGATGGTTTTTTTGTTCGTCCCATCAAGTTCAGAAAAACCTGCCAAAATATTTGATGCCAGCGAAGATATCCTTCTTGATTGATTTGAGCTATAGCATGACCATATTTTGCTGCTTCTTTTTCAATATAAGACAATTCCTTACCCAAAAAATATAATTGCGTAATGTAGGTATAGGCTGACGCAGCTGCAAATTCAAAATCCCCAGTTTCCAGCCCATGTTGATATGCTTCTTCTAAAGGTAATAAGATTTCCTTTAGGTGTTCTTTCCACGTCCTTATGTGGAAACTGACTACAGATAATATCTTGGCTTTTAAATTTTTGCTGTTAAACTGTTCTAACAGATATAAAGCAACTTTACCAAGCTGATATCCCTGCTCAATATCTCCCAAAGTGTTACACAGTAAAGCACCATAAGTTGCATACCCAAAAGCTGACTCATTAGTATTGCCATATTTAATCGATAGATTGACTTGTTTCAGCACAATTAGTGGAAACAAGTAAGGGTTAGCTATATAGCTAGTGACTGTTATCAGCACTAAGATCCGCACAGATGCCAAGATAACCATATCTGTCATTCTTGGCAGACAGATTAAATCCTCAACTGGTTTTTCTACTAATATTGACTGTGTTTCCTGCAATGCGAGCATAGTATCTGCCTCGCTTGGTCGTTCAGGAAAGGTTATTCCTAATAGCTTTAGCACATTGAGCGCGGTTTTTACAGCTTCCAGTGGTTGGTTTCGGGCATAATAGGCTTGTAGTTTGACTTCATAAACTTTCACTCTGTCTAGCAGGGTCTTGGTTTGTTGTATAACTATCTCAGTTAAACGCTCCATTTCGTCAAAGTTGCCGCTGAGATATGCTGCTTTAGATGCTTCTTCATATAAACGCACAGTCAAATTATACTGGTGGAGCCAGCTATCATGCCCCAACAGTGTAATACCAACTTGTAGGTAGTTGAAAGCTGATTGATATGCTGCCGAAGCTTGTGCTTTCTCCCCTACCCGTAGATTTAATTGAGCTAACTCATCTCGCTCAATTTGTTTGTAAAGCAACGCCTGACCTCGGTTCAACTGGTTAACAATGCCAAATAGCTTCCGATCGAATTCTTCTGACGGTGTATTTTGCAACAGTAGTTGTCCCAGATGCAGATGCACTGCCTGTTTATCTGCTTCGGGAATGAGTAAATAGACTGCTTGCTGGATTCGGTCATGGGCGAACTTGTATTCTGTCTTCAACTGTTCGGACAGACCTGCCACATCTAGTTCCATCAACTTGTAGGAATCACTCAGTGGTAAGATTAAGCCTTCTGCGATCGCAGACCAAAGATGCGTTGCTGTTTCTCGTGGCGCTCTCTCATAAACGATCGCCAACTGCTCCAAGTCAAAATGGTTTCCAATACAAGCTGCTAACTTCAACACCGCTTGTGTTTGTGGCAGGAGCTTTTGCACCTTAGCCACCATCAACCCTACCACGTTATCTGTGATTTGTTGCGGTTGAATCTGTCCTAAATCCCATTGCCAAGAACCTGCTTCATAATTAAAAATGATTAATGCTTCAGCATACAGAAATTTTAAAAATTCACCGATAAAAAAAGGATTACCACCTGTCTTGGTCAGCACCAACTCAGCTAACGATTTTGCGGTTGCTGGTTCGCAGTGAAAGATATCGTTAATTAACTCTGTGATGTGTGGCAAGTCTAAAGGCGACAGCGAAATTTGATTAATGGTTACTTTTTTCTCGATCTCATCTAGCGTCAACATTAAGGGATGAACTGCACTAACTTCGTTATCCCGATAGGCTCCAATCAAAAATAGATATTTACTATCTGTCCCTGTCATTAACAGTTCGATTAATTTCAATGAAGCTCCATCTGCCCATTGCAAGTCGTCCAAGAAAAGCACCAGTGGATGTTCTTGGCGGGTAAATACTTTAATGAAGTTTTGAAAGACTAGGTTAAAGCGGTTTTTTGCTTCTGTTGGTGGTAGTTCAGGTACAGTAGGTTGCGAACCAATAATCAGTTCCACTTCAGGAATAACTTCAATGATTACCTGTCCATTAAAACCAAAAGCTGCCAGAAGTTTTTCTCGCCAAGTGGCGCTTGCTGCCTCACTTTCTGTTAGCAGTTGTAGTACCAATGATCGAAATGCTTGAATGAGAGAGGCGTAGGGAATATTGCGTTGAAATTGGTCAAATTTACCGGAGATAAAGTAACCGCGCTTCCGGGTAATTGGCTTATAGACTTCCTGCACTAAGGCTGACTTGCCAATACCGGAATACCCAGACACCAGCATCATTTCACTGGTTTCCTGACTTACACGCTCGAAAGCAGCTAACAATGTGTCAATTTCCTGTTCTCGCCCATACAGCTTTTGCGGAATTTGGAACTTGTCAGAAACATCCTGCTGACCAAGTGGAAAGGGATCGATCTTTCCTTTAGCCTGCCACTGTCGCAGACATTCTTCTAAGTCTGCTTTCAGTCCATGCGCCGATTGGTAACGGTCTTCAGCGTTTTTGGACATCAACTTCAGCACTATCTGAGAGAGAACTGGCGGAATGTCTGGCTTGTGTTCGTGCAGTGGCGCTGGTTGTCTAGCAATATGACAATGCACTAATTCCAGTGCATCTTGTGTAGGGAAGGGTAATTGACCAGTCAGTAACTCGTAGAAAGTCACGCCCAGCGAGTAAAAATCTGTCCGATAATCAATAGCTCGATTCATTCTTCCAGTCTGTTCGGGGGAGATATACGCCAGCGTTCCTTCCAATAAATTCGGATTGCGAAAAGTTGAGTTTTCTCGCGAAAGCGCTGTAGAGATCCCAAAGTCAATTAGTTTGACTTGTCTGGTTATCGGATTGAAGACAATGTTTGATAAATTGATATCTTTGTGGATAATATACCGTTGATGAATCTGACCTAAAATATCGGTAACTTCAATACCTAGAGTCAGAAAGTCAGTCAAAGCCAACTTTCCAGCTAACTTCAACCGATCGAGAGACTCACCCCCGAAGTCTTCTAGTATCATCAACCAGCGGTTGTGGTCGCTTTCCAAGCTGTAAGCATCTACTACGCCCACTAAGTCAAAGCTGCGGGTGACTTCATATTCCCGCTTAAACCAAGCAATTTTTTCTGGTGGGGGATAGACTTGTTTCAGTATTTTGAGAATAACAGGTTGCTTACCTTCTGACCGACTACCCCGGTAGACCAACGAGTTAGCACTTTCATACAAGTTTTCAGTAGTTTGGTAGCTGGAAAAGTTAATCATTTTAGCTTACTCTATATTTGTTTCAATCAGGCAAATCCTACATTGCTAATAAAACATTAGCTGTAACATATATTAATTTTTACCCTATCGCTTTCTAATAAAAAACCCTGAGCGATCAGGGTCACAGTATAATTAACTGCTCAAATTGACGCCTTGTACAACCAACTATTCAAGAACCAGCACACAAGTTAATGATTTTGTCTGAAAATATAAACCCAGACAGAAGTAGAGAAAAACTCTGTTGTTTAACTTGCCACTTATTACATACAACCTGTAACTATTTTCAGGTGTGCTGGTGTAGGATTTGTTGTGTTGGTTGTTCGGGGGGAGCTGGATCGGGGGGAGCTGGAGGGAGGGGATCTGGATCGGGTAAGGGGTCTGGATTGGGTTCAAAAAAAGTTATTTGAAAAAGCTCCTCAGAAAAGAGAGCAGCAACTTGAACTCTATCCCCGCTTTTGAGCGCAATTCTGTCGGCTTCAGATAATCCCGCCCCATCTGTTACTGCCTCGCGGTTATTCACAAAAGCCCTTTGTTTTTGAGTGTCAGTGACTAATTCGATCAACAAATCTAACAAGTTACTCAATTATTACCTCCTTTTTTAAGTTCTTTAAAATCTGATTCATGGAATGTATAAAAAGCCTGTGTAGTTTGAGAGACTAAGGCTTTAGAAAGTTCAGCTCCTCATCATTCAGACCAAGCCATGATAGGTCGTTTTTCTCTAGGTATATTAACTTGCCTGTTGATGAGTCAGCTTCCTCATTAACCGAATTACACCTTGCTTTTTGGGCATATTTCCGTGCTTGGTCGTACTGAACTTCAAGGGTAGCCAAAGCAGCAAGCATATAGAGAGCAAAACTATCCGTGCTGCGCTCCAATTCTTGACGAGCTATACTGATTTTAATCCTAGCAGCTTCGTTTAACCCTTTCTGGCGAACTGTAGCCACAGCAATACCGTACAGGACAAATCTCTTTTCCGCTTCCTGCTGCAATCCTTGGGTATATTTTGCAATCGCCTCTTCATATTCCCCGTTATGTTGGTACAGCAAGCCCATCTGAAAATTATTCTGCGGAATTACTCTGGGGTCCAAGAGTCTAGCTCGATCCATATATTGTCGTGCCGTTTCAAAATTCTTAAATCCGCTAAATTCAACTATATAGGCGTAGGCATAAGCCCAGGCATACCTTTCTTTAGTCTGAGCAATGGCTGTCTCTAAGCTTTTCTGAGCCAATTTCCAATACTCAGCTGCTTTTTGAGGGTTTTTGTTCAAGAGCGCAAGTTGGCAATAGGTAACACCTAAGTGAGCGTGTGCCCAAGCATACTCACCTCCATTTAGCTCGATAGCTTTCTGGAAGTTCTTTATAGCATTATCCTTTGGTTCGTCCACTTGATCGGGTTTGCTGCGAGCCATTTGAAAACGGTAGGTCTCACCTAGCTGGGCGTATACCCAAGGATACCCTTCTGTTTTTTTAACGACCACTTGGAAATCGTTTATGGCTTCATCCAAGTTCCCAAGCTGGCGAAGGGTTAAGCCCCGATGGGCAATCGCCCAGATAAAGTTAGGAGAATTTGAAGGAGCTAGAGCTACAGCTCTATCAAAATTCTCACAAGCATCCTGTAAATTAATGCTTGGCTGACCCTGAGTATTGCCTGCCAGTAGGCGAAAAGTCTCACCGTTGTGAGCTGCTATCCAAGCATCTATGGGGGTGTTTTGTCTGGTCTGTGTCATTTGATAACTACTTTCGTAATGTAATAATGTGTATCTTTTCAATTAGACGTGAGTTTGACTTTCGCTGATATAGCTTAAGGGTTAGCATCCACTTTGATTATGAATTTCATAATTTTAGACTATTTTCATAGAATCGACTAAGCTTTGAAAGCGTGGGTCAGGGTAAATATCTAGCCAAACTCGGTCGTGATTTGCTGTATCGGCGCGGTAGTTATCGAGTGAGATAGCTTCTTGTAAATAGCTTAAAGCTCGATCTACCTCGCCTTTGAGAGCAGCAAAACCACCTAGACCATAGAGGACAACACTACGCGCTTCTGTATTAGCCGCCGATAGTAATGTGACACAAGCTTCTTCAATTTGTGGCTGAGTCTCGGCTATCCCTTTCCAGCAAGTCTTGGCACTAACAAGACCATACAAGGCAAAGTAATCATCCGGGTTTTCCTTCAATCCTTGCTCGTAGTATTCAATCGCTTCAGCATATCGTTCTAGAAAGCTCAGGAGCAATCCACGCTCACTACGCCAATGGGGGATGATGGTTTCGTCAAGCGCGATCGCTCTATCAAAATCTTCCAACCCTTCTTTATAGAACCTCATCATTTCATAGGTTCGACCCCGGTGGGCAATTGCCCAAGCGTAGCAAGGTTTCTGTTCAACAGCTCGATTTAGGTCACTTAGGGCTTCCTCACAGTATCTCATGTACTCATAGGTTACGCCTCGGTGCGCGATCGCCCAATTATAATCAGGGTTCAGTTCAATAGCGCGGTTGAAATCTGCTAAAGCCTCCTCATAGCGTTTCAACAGATAATAAGTTTCACCCCGGTGTGCGATCGCCCAAGCATAGTCAGGCTCCAATTCGATCGATCGATTAAAATCGTCTAAAGCTGCTTCAAAATTTCCCGTCAGCCGATGGTTTTCACCCCGATGAGCCAGAGCCTTCGCGTTGTCAGGGTTCTGTTCGAGCGATCGGTTGATGTCAGTTAAAGTTTCGCGATCGCGCAACGTGCCGGATGGCATATCGCTACAGCGTACAGGAGCCATATCTCTCTCCATTACATAGGTTTTTTGTCTTTAGTTTCAGAGTATAAAGTGAGATTACCACATTTTTTCTCGTTTAACACAGACTTTAATAAAACTACACTTTTTGTTCGCCAGATTAAAAGTGTACTTTTTACTACATTCTCTTGGCAAAATACCTTAAGTTTCCTTAACAAAAGACATACCCAACCGCGCCATCATTTCACTGTTTGCAGGTGCAGGCGCTTGAGGCGGAACATAAAGTGTCGAAACTAGAGTAACACGAGTCTGAGCCAGTTTGGACAGAGGAATATGCTGGATAACTGGCTCGCAAACCGGGTAATAAACCGCTGCTTCGTAAACAATTACTTCGTGGTCAGAACCGTAGTGTGTTTCTAACACTTCAGCTAACACATTTAGACCGCGCAATTGAATCTCTTCCTGATAAAAACCCAGATTGCCAATCATCGCAATCTGCCACAAAATTAAAGCACTGGTGGGGTCAAATTTACGCCCCCGAATCAGAAAGTCAGTGGCTTCAAAACTTTGACATCCGCTGCGCCCTGGGTCAAGACCCAAGTCAGCAAATAAGCAATCTTCCGCTGAAATTCCTGGCAACATTTGCGCTCTAAAACCTTCACGGCGCGCCTGTTTAATCGCTTCATGGGTGGGGTAAGCGAAAACACCGGGATGACCGTAAAAAACTGCACAAACATTCAACCCCTGACGAACTTCAATCAAAATGCGATCGACCATCTCCCGGTATGTATCTCTGCGCCGCTGATTGTTGGTATTGTAAGGCAAGGCTTCTGCCGTGACATTGAGTGTTTGCAGCCATTTTCCCGTAACTGGGTCAGCTACGGCGAACAGAACCTTGTCGGCTTGCTCAATCCACGCCTTTGCTGCTAAGGTCAGATGACCGACTAATTGAATCCCCGTACCAACAACTGTTAAAGAACCAGCCTTCAAATGCAACCTCCTCGAAGCTCTCGCAAAATATGGTTTAGTTATGGTATAGCCTTTCTCAGGTAGATGAGGTATGAGTATTAATTGGTAATGGGAGTTGATGGCGGTGCTTACCTCACTTATAGCGGTTCTCAGAAAGATGAGGTACGTAGTTGGGCTTCAGCCCAATAAGTCTGGGTGGTTATGTAAGCTGTCAGTGATACCTCATCTTTTTGAGAAAGGCTATAAGCACAATTAAGAGGGCTAAAGCCCAACTACGTACCTCACTTATTTGAGAACCGCTATACCTTAGTATTTTATTCCCAAATCCCAAATTCGGCCAATTTTGGCTCACATTCCTAATAAAAATTCTGAAAGTATTGTTGATACAACTGACAACTTAGCGTTGCTTTATTTTCATTTAACTTAATCAGCCCTATGCTGCTTAACTTGTAAGCCAGGATGGGTTCTAATGGTACAGGTTCAGTGGCCCTCAGAACAGTACCAAAAGCGATCGCTAATTCCTGCTGTTCTTGCAAGGTTACTTGATGGCGCTGCAAGTGACTCGAATAAATCCCCGTAGATGTAGGGGAACTTTGCAGCAGTTGCGCCACCGTTACATCCCCGCGACTGAGGTGATAGATTGCCAAATGCACCAGTGCGGGATGCCCCCCTACCATCTCCATCAGAAGTTTTGCCTCCTCCTCGCCCGTCCAATTGAGTCCGTGCCGTTTGGCTAATTCCAGTACCTCATCTAAACTGAAGTTGTTTAACTGAATCGGTAGCCCCACATTAAAAGGCGATTGCTTGAGCTGAAGGGGAACATAAATTTCCGTAGAATGAACCACAATTAGGCGCAGTTTCTGCCATACAGGCAGTCTTTTGGCTTCTTCATACCACGATCGCAACAGGGGAAAAAAATCCTTCGCTATTTGAGGATGTTCAAAAATCAGGTTCACCTCATCCAAAGCTAGAACGAGAGGAGAATCTATTGGTTCTAGCAAATAGTTTCGCAAATAGAGAGTGCTGCTGATTTTGCCGCCAATGTCTTCATCCCAATAGTCATCTAGTTTCGGTTCTTTGTCAAGCTGACGGGCGATGTTGGCACACAACCAGCGCAAAAACCGATTCACATCACTCAAAATGGTTTGGTCAACTTGCTGTAGGTTTAGGTTAACCGTGCGATAGCCCAAGCGATTGGCATAGTCCAGAACTCTCAGCATTAGCGAGGTTTTGCCCATTTCTTGAGGAGCTTTAATCCGCATCAAGGCTCCTGGTTTACTGATTTCTGTATAAACTTGCTTCTCAATAGGAGAGCGTTCAATGTAAAACGGGGAGTCGAGAGAGACGGCTCCACTAGGAAAGCTAGGAGACATATCCTGCAAGACACTGGTAAAAAAGTTTACAGGATATTGCTTGGGTAACGTTTTCTCCGCTGTTGCCCAGACCTCAATATACGACTCTAGCAGTGCCCGACAGTTTTTTTTAGTAACCCGCTCGCCGGTAATCTCGGAGAGTCGTCGGAACAACTCCGGCGCGACGACATTAGTCAAGTAAC
The DNA here is from genome assembly GCF_036701805.1 of Microcoleus sp. N3A4. NCBI lineage: Bacteria > Bacillati > Cyanobacteriota > Cyanophyceae > Oscillatoriales > Microcoleaceae > Microcoleus > Microcoleus sp. N3A4. The sequence continues at coordinate 20,332 of NZ_JAUBRJ010000007.1, read as the reverse complement.
CGGGGCTGTAGCCCGCTTCTTCGGCAACTAGGTTATAGGTTTTATACTCCCAGATGCCTTGCATAATCAGAGTTTCTGCGGAATTTAGGGGAGAATTTTGGCTCTCGATCAGTTTGCGGTTAATGACTTCAAGGACAGAATTCAGGTTCATGGAGGCGATCGCTTTTTTTTCTCCGTAGATTAGGTTAACCGGCAATTTTAATACGGATCTCTCAGTAAGTAAGTATATCACAATACATACTCCACTGATGAGATTTTTAATGAGATTTTTAATGAGATTTGAGTGAGATTACTTATGAGATTTATAGGTTGTTAGGCTTAATATTAATAGCTAATGTAGCTTTATAAGCCAGTTACAAACTAGCTTTTAAGCCTGTAATAGATTAATTTCATGGAATTAAATTCTCAAGTATCTACTATTTCAAAACAGTGCGATATCGCCTTAGATATACAGTCATTTTATTGGCAGCAATGGCAACAGTATCGAGATTATCTTTATCGTTGCTGCATTAAGTGGATGGGCAACCCAACCGATGCTGAAGATGCGCTCAGTCGGGCGATGCTCAAAGCGTTGGAAAAGGTGCAAAAGTATGCGGGCAAAATCGTCAACTTTAAGGCTTGGCTCACTCAATTGACTCGTAATCTTTGCGTGGATATTTATCGAGAACGCAGTCGGAGCGCGAATAGGGTTGAGGATATAGAAGTATATGCCTCTGGTGACGAGCAAGGGCTGGTTCTCCAGAACGAGACACCTGAAAGTGTTTTGGAGATGGACGAGAAAAAGATTGTAATTCGCCGCGCTATTGATGAGTTACCGACCAAAATGCGCGAGACATTTATCCTGCATTTTTATGAGGAATTGTCTCATCAAGAGATAGCCGAAAAGCAAGAGATTTCCTACCAGAATGTCTGCAAGCGCATCTCCCAAGCGCGAGCAATTTTGGTAAAGCAGTTGCGGGGATATTTTATCGAGGAGGAAAAGACAAAAACGGAATTGGCGGTGACACCGGCGGTAACGGAGCCGACAATTGAGGAAATGTCTGAGGGGAATGCGGGAGTTGAAGCGATCGCAGATGAGACGGTGACGTTATTTGTTGCGGTAGAGCAAGTGGAGAGTGTTGTGGGTGAGGAATCGCCGGTGGTAGCGGTATCTGTGCAGCAGTCTGAGTCGAATTCTGTTGCGGCGACTGCTGAGGGGAAATTAGAAGTAAAGAGAGATTGTTGTCGGTGTATTGAGGTGGTGCTGTGTGAAAGGCAGTCTGCACCGATTTTGGCTTTTGCACAATTTGATAAAGAAACCGAACGTTGGGGGAATGTCTGTCTGGCGGTGCAGAGGATGCAAGAAGAGTCAGAGGTGGAGAAAGGATGGGGAGAATTTGTGCGATCGTCCCGATCTCCTCCTTTGTATGGTTTTCCCTATTTTCAATCCTTTGTCAAGAATCTGTCGGAGATAAGGATGCAGTTATCTGGATCGAGTTTAAGGATGAGGGGGCGATCGCACTTATTTTTTGATTCAAGAAAGGCGATCGGGGTTGGTAGAGTCTAAGTCCGGGAGGGGACGAAAAGCTTATCATGCTTGAGGCTAGTTTCATTGGGTGCATCAAGTTAGGAAAAAAAACCTCTAACTTGAAAAATTCAGAAATTGATTAATGGAACCGTCCTTAAGATTTGAAAGCCCCAAAAGGCATTTTTGTAGGAATAAGAAACTTAAAGAAAGAGAACATCATGACCCTTTATCTTACACAAAAAATGAGTTCTGGTTCCCTGGAAGCAATTACCTATTACCGAAAGCAAACAAATGAGCATCCGAGCCATACGGAAACGAGTAAATTTACCCAAGATGCCAAAAATAACTATGCAACGTTTAATCATATTCCCGTAGCTAACGTTACAGAAGGCGCTTTTAAAAGTGGTCCGGGCATACCTACAGGCAGAAAAACATACGAAATATAGTGCACTCGCACCTCTTTTTAATTGAGAGAATGCGAGTTCCTTCCTTCTCGTTGAGATTGAGAAGTAAAGTGCGATCGCACTTATTAGAGTTTGAGGATGAAGAGGTGAGCGCGTCTCTGATTTGTGAAAAGCGATCGCTTTTTAGTTGAGTTTGAGACGAAGTGGAACGAACGATCCTCTTTTTTGTAGAAAGTAATTGTTTCCAAGGGTATATCAAGTTATAGCGGTTCTCAAATAAGTGAGGTACGTAGTCGATGCTCTAGCCCTCTTACTTGTGCTTATGTAACTTGCGTGAGGTAAGCACCGCCATCAACTCCCATTACCAATTAATACTCATACCTCATCTACCTGAGAAAGGCTATAATTTTTTTATCTAACTTAAAAAATTCAGACATCGGTTACTGAAATCGTCTTGCATACAGAACCGGACAGATGATTACCTAAGAGGGAAATATGGCTAATATAGTATTAGCATCAAATGACCAGTTAGCCCAAAATTTAGCAGGTTGGCTAATCACTAACTTAAATTTTACAAAAGGGCCACCTATCAATTCATTAAAAGATCGAGAGGAATTAGCAATAATAGCACACGATATAGAATTGGCATCTGGGAAAGACTTTATCAAAAAATTGTCAAAGTATGATTTCCCAATGACTCAATTCAAGGTTTTCCTATTCACCTGTTCCGCCGCAGGCTACGATTTTTCTGAAGAGTTGATTATACCTGCTGAAAGAATAGCGAATGGGCTAAACCGCGTAGTTCATGCGTCAACTAAGGTGGTGTCCCGACAATGGGACTCACAAGGTTTGTTCGTTAAGGGCAACTTTATAGAGGTCAAGCCAAATATAGATATAACATTACTGTTTTCACAACTGACACTCTAATGTACGCGATCGCTTGATGGTTTCATAGGATACATTGAGTCAAGTAAAAAGCCTTTAAGTCAAAAAACTCAGAAGATGTCTTTAGCAACTCTCTCTAAATTAGACAGGTAAATAGGAGTCATAAAATATAATTTGTGACCTCAAAACATTAATTGATTATATTCTAAAGTGCCTCATTACCAAAATGAAAAAATCACAGAAATCATTAGGAGAACGCAGATGGCTAACTTCAGTATTAATATCGCAATCAGCCAAGAGAATGTTACAACACTTAAACAACAAGGTTTTAAGCTGTTCGGCTTCAAGGCCGTAAACGTTTCGGTTCAGGGTGGATCATCTGTTATTTGGTTTGAGACAAACCAGTATCTGGCATCTACTGACGTGAAGAGTGAGGAGAAATACCAAGCGTATATTTCACAAGATACCCAAATCAGTCCACAAACCCCGATCCAAGAATCCAATTCTGCTGATATCGAGCTGGGGCAAAGGATGACGATCTCTACAACTGGTTCCCTAAATGTCACAAAAGACAGACCAACTAATGCTGTCTCGGTCGTGGCCGACACATGGGTGTCGTGGACGACGGGTCTTAATCAATTAGTGGACGGAGTGCCGAAACCTCTATGCGCGGTTCCTATTCTGTCAGGTTTTCTGGATCAGTTCGTGCCTATAAAGAAGGTTCTATTGATGTTGGCCACCAGACCTTTCGTTTCTGGTACTGTGATTGTACAAGCATTTAGCCCTGGCATATTGATTGACTTAACTGGTGTAGGCAGCCGAAAAATCTCATTTGATATAGGTATAGGCTGGGGATCTACCGAGCAAACATGAGTGAAGCCTGTTCCTGTTAATGCCAATCTCACTCCGCTACTAATTGGTAATATCTAAAAACCATTCAATCAATGGGAGCATCCCATTTTTGCTTTCATATCATGGACGGTTGCATCAGAATAATATATTTCGATGATATAGCGCGCTCGCGTCGTCCATAGCGAACGGCCTTATCGCTCGCGAGACGCTCGCACTCCTAAAAAACGGCTTTTTACCAAATTGGGATGCTCCCCAATCAATGGATAACTGAAAGGCTCAACCCTTATCCCTAGCCCCTTCTCCTGAAGAAGAAGGCAGCGTGGATTAATTGTCTAGAGCAAATAATCTATCATATAGCAATCTTAAATGATTTGCTTGCATTATACGCGAGCTTTCTGGCTTGCACTGCAAGGATTCTGGTCTCGATCGAGAGAGGCGGCTGATGCGAGGATTGCTATATACACTATAATATTTCCTGTTCGTCGGGCTTCCCAGAAGAAGAGCGATCTTATTTCAATTTAATCGTCCCAGGAGCCCTTCATAATCCCTCTTAAAACTTTCTAGAATTTCCCGGGATATTTCTGTGTTTTCGATACACATTCTGATAGCGGAATCTTTACAATCCATATCACCAAGAACATAAATTCTCAGATGTTTTGGAATAGCATTGTAAGCTGCTCGCAACCTACTTTTATTTTTTTTTGTTGGGAATGTTAGGAATCTAGCAAAGGCTTCAACACAAGTCTCTGCAACTGTTTGCTTGCCCTGAAGCAGAGCGATCGTATCTTCTACTTCTTTAACAAACTCATCAATCTCTTTATAAAACTCTAAAGTCGAATTTCCGTAGTATAAATGGTGACAGCTTATCCTCGCACCCTTCGGAACTTCGGTAACAACCCATCCCTCAGCAACTTTGGTTTTGAATTCCTCAAAGTTAACCAATCCCCAACAATCGATCGTACCGTCCTCAAAAACTCCGATGATGGTTTCATAGTAGTTCCAGTTGTGTATAAATGCCGACAACCCTTGACCTCGAATTATTTCTCCATTTGCACCGTTTCTATATATTTTAAGCATTTCTTTTGCCCTTCAAAATCAAGTTGCAATTGCCTAAGTAATCGCGCCAGACAAAGTTGGGTGGTATGCGACCCAGCCTGCGTTACAGTAGGGAGACGGCACTGCCGTCTCCCTACAGATATCGCCTACTCCGCCTTTCATCACCCAACAGCCACCTTAACCGCACCCCCAACCAACTGCTCGTAATCCGCCAACAACCACGGAGGCAAACAAGTATTCGCATCCTGAACCCGCAACTGTCCAGCGCGACAATACAGCATCGCCGCCAACAAATTATTTACAGCTTTAGGCGTTCCAAACCCTTTACTCAACTCAACAACCAACGAGTTAAAAAACTCGCGATCGCTCTCATTCAGCGGCTCGTTAATAAACCCGCAGCCGAGCATTGTTTTGTAACCATTGCCAAAATCGCTCCGGTACAAAAGTTCCAGTTGTTCGCCGGAAACGTTCAGCCATAAATCAGCAATTTGCTTGCGAATATGCCGCAAATCTGCTATTACCAATTCAGCCGTCGGGTCGATTTCATAAAGATTGACGGCAGCAGTTAATTGATTGAGAAACTGCGGCATATAATCTTGTTTGACAACAGTTTGTTCTGTTGTCGCAAATGCGCTTTCAAACACTTTTTCATAATCTTCCAGCAACCACTGCGGCAAGCGGGTGCGAGCATCGGGAACCCGCATTGTTCCCGGAACAAAGTACAGCATCGCCCCTAGCAGAGCATTGATAGCTTGAGGCTGCACCAACCCTTTGCTAATTTCGGTCAATTGCTGCAAAAATTTTTGTTCGGCTTCAGTCATTGATTCTGCTTGCAAGCCGCAGCTAAGTATTGCTTGATATCCTTTGCGAACTTGTCCTCGGTAAAAATTTTCGAGTTTTTCTGAAGGAACGCTCAGCCAAAAATCAGCCAGTTGCTTTCGGATTTGCCGGAGTTCCAAAACAACCGATTCGTCTGACGGATCGATGCGGTAAAGATTGACGCATCCTAATAGTTGGTTGGCAAATTGTGACGATTGAATGTATTGAGCTAGCAAGTCAGAAGTTGACTCAGACTTGACGGCAGCTTCAGTTTCAAAAACTTGTTCGTAATCCCCAATTAACCAGTGCGGCAAGCGGTTGCGAGCGTCGGGAATTCGCATGGTTCCAGGCGGAAAATACAGCATCGCACCCAGTAGAGCATTGATAGCTTTGGGATGCACTAATCCTTTGCTAATCTGGGTTAATTCCTGCAAAACTATTTGTTCGCTTTCCATCATCGGTTGATGTTGGAAGCCGCTATCGAGCAGGATTTGATAGCTGTTACCTGAAGCGCTTTTGTAGGCGGTTTCAAGGTTTTCTGCAGGAACGTTCAGCCAAAAATCAGCGATTTGTTTGCGGATTTGACGCAGTTCGGATATTGCTGAGATGTTTGATGAATTTCTCTGGTAAAGCTTGACGGCATTCGAGAGGCGATCGCCCAAATCTGCCGGTTTGGGAATGCTATCCTGTAAGATGCGGGATGCTTCTTGGTGGCTGGTTTGCCATTTGCCAAAGAGTTCTTGGAATAATTTGCCGATCGCCCCAGAGTATGCAACACTGTCAAAACAGCGCGGATTGCCTTGCATTTTTTGCTGAATTTGCTGCCGTTTTTGCTGCCGCAGTTGGGGATTAGTGCCGAGAGTAACCGCTAGCTGAATGTAAGATGCTTCGTCATACGCAATTAAATCAGACATTTGCAGTTCCCGCAGCATCGCCGAACCTTGGCGGAACCGCAAAGCATTTCCTTCCACAACCACCGCCGGCAATCCTACTTGCAAAGGATCGATTAACGATGTTGCCCCAGCGTAAGGATAGGAATCGAGATAAACATCTGCTAGCTGCAAAAATTCTTTGACATCCGCGCGGCTTGGCAGTTGTTTTACGAACCGCAAGCGGTTGTTATTCACGCCGTATTTAGCGCAGACAGCGTTCATATTGTTAACAAAAGGTGTGACTGGATAAGTGCGAGTCCAAGCCGGCCCGAAGGGATATAAAATCAAGATGGAATCGGGTACTGCCGCTAGAATCTTTACCCAAGTTTCTCTCAATTCCGGCAAAATTTTATAGAAGTTTGCGCCGGAGATAAAAACTGTTGTCTTGTCGGAAATTCCGAGACTTTGGCGCGTAGGTTTGACTGTAGCTACTTCTGATTCTGTTGCGTATTTGAAACAAAAACCGCTACCTTCGAGAACAGCCAACTGTTCGCGATATTGTGCTTGATAACTAGCATCCGGCGCGGTAAATTGGCCTGCGATGTAGTAATCCATGTGCCGGATTCCGGTAGTTGTCGGGGAACAGAAAGATGTAGTTTGTACCCGGGCTAAACGGTGCATTGCTAGCGAACTAACTGGTTTGTTGATAGCTGTTAAATTCGTACCGAAAAACAGGATATCTAAGTCGTCGGCGCGGATTGTCTGGACTTGCGATGCAAAGTCTTTCGGAAGTGCAACCAGTTTGTCGGCGCGACTTTGACAGTATTGTTCTAATTGGTGGCCGCTGGTGTTGAGCGCGTACAGGTAAATCTCGAACTGGTTGCGGTTTAAATGCTCGAAAACCGGGATGGTAGCGAAGGTTTCGGTTTGCGGCGCGAAATGGTCGCTGATAATGCCGAGGCGGATTTTTGTCCGATTTGTCGATCGCACCGGGAAGATACAATCAATGGAACAGCCGCGATTTTTGAGCGCAAACTCGATAATCTCCGCCCGTTTGGTGTAAATATCGCGCAGGTTTGCCGTGGTAAAGTACAGCGGGATAAAGTTAGCAATTTGCGCGAACAACAAAGCAATATTCTGCCAAAGTGGCGAACCGGCATTTTTGAACAAATTAGTATGTAAGTAATCAATCCATCCTTGGATAAATTGATAGTAACTGTCTGCTTCTCCTCGGTTTTGAAAGAGGTTCGGACAAGTAAACATGAATTTGAGATATTCGTTGGCAAACCAATTAGGCAATGTAGCGCGATCGTACTTGAGCTGCAATTGGTGGGCGCGACAGTACAGCATGGCTGCGAGCAGGTAATTGATGGCTTTTGGCTCGTTAAATCCTTTCGCCACATTGGCGGCTAATTCGCTGACAAAACTCTCTTCTGTATCGGTTAGCGGTTCATCTCTAATGTCGCTAGCAAGCAGCGCTTGGTGCTGTTTGCCTGGATCTCCTGCAAAGGCACTTGCAACTTGTTCTGCTGGTAAATTAAGCCAGATAGCAGCAATTTGTTTTCGAGCTTGGCGGACATTTGCTAGTGCGGATAAATCGGTCGAATTTTTCTGGTATTGCTCGATAATGCTTGACAATAAGATGGGAGATTCAGGCGATTTGACCGGGATTTGCTGTTGGCTGCCGCAGGCTTGCATCAACGCTAAACTAACTGTTTTTGCCATTTTTGACCAAGCAAATTTGCGGGATTGTCCAAGTCCGGCAGCAATTAACGAGTTGCGAATATCCGGCTTCTGCACGTCAAGCAGCGCATTTCCCAGTGCATTGACATCATTTTCGCTTACATAAAATGCTGCTTCGCCTGCTACTTCTGGAATCGAGCTGTTGGGAGAAGTGACGGCGGGACAACCGCAAGCCATTGCTTCCAGTATGGGCAGTCCGAAACCTTCATACTTCGAGGGAAATATGAGGGCGATCGCACCCGAGTAAGCCGCTCTTAATTCATCGTCGCCCAAATAAAGCAGGTGGACATTTAAACCAGCAGTGTACGGTTGTAATGTAGGTTCTAGCGAAGGTTGACCGCTAGTACAAACAACGTCAAATCCCGACTTGCTGCTGAGTCTCGATAAAGCTTGAAAAAATGCGATCGTATTTTTATAACCGTTGAATCCCAAACGTTCTCCAACTATTAAAAAGTAGGGTTTTTCTATCCGGTGTGCAGTTTTAAATGCTGCTATTTCTGGTAAACTAGAAGGATAAAAATGTTTTTGAATGCCGCAGTGAGCGACAGTAATTGATTGGGGAGATATTTCGGGGAAAAACTTTACTAAGTCGCGGGCCGTGTTTTGGGAAATCGCGATGTAGGAAGATGCTTGGCGGATAGCATGATGTTTTTCTCGCCACATGGGATTATTGAAGTCGCTTCCCGTAACTTCGGGTATCATGTCGTAGGCGACAAATGCCGATCGCGTCGAAATCGGTGTTGTATAGTAGGTAGAAACAAATAAATCTGCATTTTCTCGATCGCACATTTGCTGCAACATTTGTTTGTCAGCATCGGTTTTGTTGTAATCGTAAACCGGAATCGAGCGATATTGAATGCCGGCAATCTTTGGTGCTGTGCCGGCGCGATCGAGCATTAATATATTCTGAGCAAAACCGTCTTTTACCCATTCTTCCATCAAAGACTGCCAAACGCGAGCAATCCCGCTTTTTTGCTGGCTTTGAAAAAATATGCCGTCAATAACTATTTTCATGATTGGTGAATTTCCTGTAAAATTACGATAAAGCAGTTCGATAAGCAGCGATAGTTTCGTCAGTGCACCTTTGCCAGCTAAAAAGTTTAGCTTGTGCCAAGGATTTTAAAGACATACTTTCTCGCAGCGATGATTTGTTGTAGATTTCCAGCATACTATGACAAAGCGCGTCGGTATCTTTTGGATCTACCATAATTCCCGCTTCCCCAACTACTTCTGGCAGCGAAGATGTATTTGAGGTAATCACCGGTACTCCGCACTGCATCGCTTCCAGAGGAGGCAAACCAAAACCTTCATAAAACGACGGATAGACAAATGCTAAAGCACTGCTGTAAAGCGCTGCCAAATCTGATTCTGGGACGTATCCTGTAAAAATTATCCGCTCTTTTAGAAAGTTTTGCTTAGAAACTTCTTCCATAATTTTATCGTATTTCCATCCCGGAGTACCCACTAACACCAAATATAAATCTTTAATATTTTGTTCCTCAATTAGTTTAGCAAAACTGCGGATTGCACCGTCGAGATTTTTTCGAGGTTCCAATGTACCCAAACTCAAAATATAAGGAGCATCTGGAATGCCGTATTTACGGAGAGTCGAAGCAAGTTTTTCCGCATCGCGGCAGGGGTAAAATACAGTCGGTTCCGCAGCTAGGTGAGTGACGAAAACTCTCGATTCGTCAATGTTTAGATAATTGCAAAGGTCGTTTTTAGTTGAATGAGATATGCAAATCACCCAGTCTTTGTGAGAAATGCTTGCTAAAGTTTTTTTGTAAAGTAAAGGGATTTGTTCGCTCAGCAGAAACTGGGGATATAAAACTGGAATTAAGTCATAAATAGTGAGAAATACTTGCGGTTTGTTTCCTCTCTTAACAGATGCAGGTATTTCATCGTAGGGAGAGTGAAAAATATCAACTTCATCTAAGTTGCGAGAGTCGATAGTATTAGAGTAACCGCCAATCATTTTCACCGTGTTTTCTAGATGATTTTTCACTTCGTCTAAAAATAACTTATCCTCCCCTAGATTGCTAACCTCATTAATTTTTATTTGACACCCAACCAGATTGTAAGTATCGAGTAGCTTTTTGTAGAAAATCCTGGAAAAAGTTGAGTGCAGCAGGGGAACTTTTGCTAATTTAGGATTAGATTCTAGATAATCGAGGCTAGCATCGAGCAACTGAAAATACTGATTTACGCTAAACAGCAAATCGCATTCTTTCGAGCTTGTCAATCCTTCAGCAATACTTTCAACGACTCTGAAAATTCCCGTGCGAGCGCGCAAATGCAAATGTCCTTGTCCGAGGACTGAAATATCGTAGATAACTTTTATTGGGTCTAGGTTTGATGGTTGCATCTATGGTTGTGAGCGATTATTTTTTAGGTAGATAGAGCATTTTTGTAGGCAGCAATTGTCTCCTTAATGCACCTGTCCCAACTGAACTTTTGAGCTTGTTTCAGCGACTTTAATGACATTTCATTTCGCAAAGATGGACTGTTATAAAGTTTTAGCATATTGTGGCAAAGTCCGTCAGCATCTTGAGGATCGAGCATAATTCCTGCATCCCCAACTACTTCGGGAAGAGATGAGGTATTTGAAGTAATGACTGGAACGCCGCACTGCATTGCTTCTAAAGGTGGAAGGCCAAAACCTTCATAGAGCGACGGATAAACAAATGCTAGCGCACCGCTGTACAGTGCCGCTAAATCTTCATCAGCTACATAACCAGTCATAATCACCCGGTCTCTTGGTAAACTGCTCTGGGATATTTCTGAAAATATCTGTTCGTAATCCCAGCCGAGAGCGCCAACTAATACGAGGTACAAATCTTTAATACCTTGCTGTTGGACTACTTTTGCAAAACAACGGATGGCGTGTTGGATGTTTTTTCGAGGTTCTATCGTACTTACACCCAAGATGTATTGTGCATCAGGTATGGAGTATTTATTGCGGATTGCTGCCATTTTGGTGGTGTCATAACAGGGATAGAATCTATCCGGATTAGCTGCTAGGTAGGAAACGGAAACTTTGGCTGGATCGAGATTTTTGACATGATTGAGTAGGTCGTTTCTAGTAGCACGAGATATGCAGATTACGGAATCTTCAGGAGTTAAGCTTTGTAATGACATTACCATTCTCTGATAATCGCCGTCGTTTTTGCCGACAAATAAATCCGACAAGACAATGGGAATTAAATCGTAAATTGTCGAAACTTTTTTCAGGGTTTTAATTTGTCTTACTTGGTCGGGAATGTGATAAAATGTGGAGTGAAAAATATCTGTTTCGTTCAAAATATTTGGATCGATTGAGTTATGATTGACCGTTAGATTCATCGCCTGAATCAGAGGATTTTTTAAACTTTCTATCAAAGACAGAGCCTCTGATTCGCTGCCATTATTTATCAAAACTTTACTCTGATTTTCCAGCATTCTGTAAAGTTCAGTTATTTTGGTTCGCAATTTATAAATAAAGCTGGGATGTACAAAAGGTATGTCTTTAAAAATTGGCTGCGATTCCAAGTAATCCAGGGAATTATGCACCGCATATATAGAATGACTGGCACAAAAAGATAGATCTAATTCTGTTGAAGTAAATAGACCTAATGCGATATTCTCGATAACTCTGGCAACGCCAGTTCGAGAACGAGTTACGTGACGGCCGTATCCGAGGACAGAAATGTCGTAAATAATCTTGAGCGGTTTTTCTATTTGTTGACTGCCAACTGGTGCCAACTTATAGTTTTCTGATTTTTGATAAAAATCTTTGTGGATAATCAAAAGCAGAGATGTAGCAACATAACCTCCCATTTCTAATTTTAGATGCGGCTCCGTATAAGGTGGCTTTGCTATTTTTAAGTCTGGCTCTTGATTGCCCGTGTCATAGTTTACAGGCTCTACCCAATGTCCTTGTTTTTCTAATTCTCCAATTAGTCGATCGATATCTTGACGCCTGTAAAATACTAAATGGGGTAAATCTAGCGTACCTGTATTCGACGTACAATTATATTCTGTGGTGTGAAGCGCAATTCCGCCGCTTTTTAAACAATCTAAAGATTTTTGCACAAATTGCAGCCCTTTTTCGATCGAACCTATGTGTTCAAAAGCACAAGACGACCAAATAAAGTCAAACTGTCCTCGCTTCAAATCTTCAGGAATGTAGTTCATATCTACTTCCCGAAATTCAACTAATCTGTCAAAATTTTCTGGCGGACAAATGCCTTTGGCATTGAGAGCTTCTTTTCCTTTACAAAGTTGGTCTGTTTCGCCCCATTGTTTCGCGCTAAGGGAATCAATACTTTGATCGCTTGCTGTGATTTCACAGCCAAAAGCAGCAAATAAAGACGGTAACGGTTCATTTCCGACAGCAAATCCTAAACCTTTTTTGCCATTACCCAAAAAGTTTCTTTCTTGCAAAGCTTGGACAATTGCCACGAATTCCCACTGTTTGCGGCGAGGAGTAAAAGGCTCCCTCATTTGGGAAATCCAGTGTTGATAATAATTTGTTTGGAAATCTTTGTAGACACACAGCCTGCTAGTCATCAAAAGTTCTTCGGGCTTTTTCGGAATGCTTGACCGAGTAAAGTTTGAGTTTCTTGCAGCAACTTTGGTAATTTCGAGAACAGCAATCGCATTTGCAAAACTAAAAGGCGAATTATATTCTACGTTGCTAAGTTCTAGGGGATTCGCTTGTACCCAAACTGAACGGTGTGTTGGGCGGTAGTAGGCTTGGACTAACTTTAAAAAACTTGGATTGATAGCTGTTTCGGGAATATTATATTTTTTAAATAAGAGGTTCAAGTAATCAAGATCGAACTGGATAAACCATCCCCTTTCTAGAAGTTTGCCAAAGGGTACTGTAATCAATGCTTCGCCGCCATCTGACAGCAAATCGTAGATTTTGGCGATCGCCTTTAAAGGCCCTTCTCGATCGCATTTTTCTAGGTTTTCACCGTAAGTTTGATTTGGTTCAGCTCCTTGTCCTATATGTTCTACTGTAGAGATGGAAATTATAGCACTATATTTCTCCGATGGTGCAAGATCCATTAAATCTACATTGTCTACTCCGTCAGCTATTTCGTATTTGTCTATAATTCTTCTAGCTTGAATTTCGGCCAGATCTCGCTCGATAAGTTCTTCATAATGTTTCAGCACGTTACCAACTTCCAGCAGTCTGGTTTTATCCTTTAATTTGGCAAGAAAATTGCAGGCTATGGGAATTTCTACTGCTCTCTCAGAACTCGGAAAATTATTGTGTTCGAGTCGATTGTACTGCAGGCGCTGACCGTTGAAAATAAAAGTATCTTGCAAGTCTGACATTGACAACTTCCAGTAAAAAAATAAAGGTATATTAATAGAAAAATGCGTCCGGCGATTGAGTTTATTTCACCCAATAAATACTTTGACCGACTAGACGCTTGTACCAATTGGCTTGTTCCCTATGGGGAAAGGTGCTAAGCTCAATCTCTCGCTACAGAGCAGACACTTGCCATCGATCTTGTTTCAATTTTTTTTTCGCGCGATCGCTCCTAGAGAGATTCACCCTTCTGAGATTAAGTGGCATCATCCGGCAAAGCAGTGACGCTCAGCTCGCACTCGCACAACATTTTCAGCATCCTTGACAAACTAACTTTTTAGGTGTAAACAACTAAGATTTTAGAGGTCGATCGACAGTTCGATCGCATCGATCGCAGATTAAATCTAGCCTACAAGCGCACTATTGGGAAGCCGCAGTGCGATCGTCCGTGACTGTTCGGGAATTCTCCAAATGCCCTCAGCCTTAAGCCGAAGCCCAGCCCAGCCATCTGCCCTCTCTCCTGTATAACTAAACTCCTTCTGCCTTCACAAGATACTTGCCGGCGGCAAACAAGTTACAATTACGTTAAGATTGATGAACATAAATAAAAATTCCCAAACCCCAGGGACTAAAAAATAGGAGGATCGACCTCGGTGAATAAACGGTGGAGAAACGCTGGCCTGTACGCACTGCTGGCTATTGTAGTCATTGCCTTAGCAACGGCATTTTTTGATAAACAGCCCCCAAGCCGCGAAGTTTGGAAGTACAGTCAATTCATTCAGGAAGTCGAAGGCAAGAGAGTAGACAAAATAAATATCAGTTCCGATCGCAGTAAAGCCCTCGTCACAGCCCAAGACGGCAACAAAGTGATCGTCAACCTGCCGAACGACCCAGAACTGATCAACATCCTGACCAAAAATAACGTAGACATTTCTGTTCTACCGCAAAGCGACGAAGGTTTCTGGGTAAAAGCCCTCAGCAGCCTGTTTTTCCCCATCCTGCTCTTGGTGGGACTGTTTTTCCTGGTGCGGCGCGCCCAAAACGGGCCCGGCAACCAAGCCATGAACTTCGGCAAATCAAAAGCTAGAGTCCAAATGGAGCCGCAAACTCAGGTGACTTTCGGCGACGTGGCGGGCATCGAACAAGCCAAGCTAGAGCTCGCAGAAGTCGTGGACTTCCTGAAAAATGCAGACCGTTTCACCGCAGTCGGAGCAAAAATCCCCAAAGGCGTGCTGCTGGTCGGCCCTCCCGGAACTGGCAAAACCCTGCTGGCTAAAGCAGTTGCTGGAGAAGCAGGCGTTCCCTTCTTCTCGATTTCCGGTTCAGAATTTGTGGAAATGTTCGTAGGTGTCGGTGCTTCCCGCGTCCGCGACTTGTTTGAACAAGCTAAAACGAACGCTCCCTGCATCGTATTTATAGATGAAATTGACGCGGTAGGTCGTCAGCGGGGCGCTGGTTTGGGCGGCGGCAACGACGAACGGGAACAAACCCTGAACCAGTTGCTGACAGAAATGGACGGCTTTGAGGGCAATACGGGCATCATTCTGATTGCTGCCACAAACCGCCCCGACGTGCTCGATGCGGCGCTGCTGCGTCCGGGTCGCTTCGATCGCCAAGTTGTGGTCGATCGCCCCGACTTCTCAGGCCGCCTAGAAATTCTCAACGTTCACGCCCGCGGCAAAACTTTGTCGAAAGACGTGGACTTGGAGAAAATCGCCCGCCGCACTCCCGGTTTCACCGGTGCCGATTTGGCGAACTTGCTGAACGAAGCAGCAATTTTGGCCGCCCGCCGCAACTTGACAGAAGTTTCGATGGATGAAGTCAACGACGCGATCGACCGCGTGCTCGCAGGCCCGGAAAAGAAAGACCGCGTGATGAGCGAAAAGCGCAAAACCTTGGTAGCTTACCACGAAGCCGGTCACGCTTTAGTCGGCGCGCTGATGCCCGACTACGACCCGGTGCAGAAAATTAGCATTATCCCCCGCGGCCGCGCTGGCGGTTTGACTTGGTTCACACCGAGCGAAGATCGGATGGATTCTGGCTTGTATTCTCGCTCTTACTTGCAAAATCAAATGGCGGTAGCTTTGGGCGGCCGCATTGCTGAAGAGATTGTCTTCGGTGAAGAAGAAGTAACAACCGGTGCCTCGAACGACTTGCAGCAAGTGGCAAGAGTAGCGCGGCAAATGGTGACTCGCTTCGGTATGAGCGATCGGCTAGGCCCTGTAGCTCTGGGCCGCCAGCAAGGCAATATGTTCATGGGTCGCGATATCATGGCCGAACGGGATTTCTCGGAAGAAACCGCAGCGACGATCGACGATGAAGTGCGTTTGTTGGTAGAGCAAGCTTACCGCCGCGCTAAAGATGTACTCGTCGGCAACCGCCACGTCCTTAATGCTTTGGCAGATATGCTAGTTGAAAAGGAAACTGTGGATTCGGACGAATTGCAAAATTTGCTGGCTAATAGCGATGTGAAAATGGCGACGATCGCCTAATTGATTTTGGATTTTCGATTTCGATTTTGGATTTAATCTAAAGTTTGAAATCGGTAATTGGGGTGATTCTGGGATTGTCTGGAATCGCCCCGATTTTTATTTGGGATTGGGGGCTGGTGATATCATATCAGATCGTATCCGGTCAATCGACCGCGATTGTCGTAGGGGCCCGTGAGCCAACAATACCTGCCAAGAATTGACAATCTCAAAAACCCGCCCCGACCGGGATATTATGGTTAATCGATCGCACATGATATCAGATCGTGTCCGATTGATTACCATAATAAAAAACGGTTGGTAGTGCGGAGGTTAGTCCGCAGGTCGGAGCGGACTAAACTCCGCACTACCAACAAATCTTAGTGGGGATTTAATATAGTTTAACTGGAAAATTCACCAGTTTTTCAACGCACAATCTGCCGGTAACGAGCTTCGATCGCGGAGTATATGCCATAAGCAATCAAACCTAAAGCGACAATTCCCAACAGCCAAGAACCAAAAGGTTGTTGTGCCAAGATTGCTAGCGCTTCACCAAATCCTTTAGCTTGACTGGCATCCGATAGTTTGGCAGCTTGAATTAAGAAAATACCGATAATCACCAAAACAATACTGCGGGCAGCAATACCAAATCGACCCAACCGCACCGCCCAAGTTTGCTCTGCCTGACTCATTTGACTGAGTTTTAAATGGCGGCGGAACTTAGCTTTATAAGATTGGTAGAGATAATAAAAACCGACACCAATAACAATTACCCCTGCCAATCCTACCAACCACCGTCCAAAAGGTTGTGCTAAAAATTGGGCCGTCCAATCTTCAGTTGCATTGCCGCTGTTACCACCAGAACCGATAATTAATTTGACAGCCGTCAGCGCCAAACCTGAATAAGTTAACGCACTAAAACCATAGCCAACGCGCTGGGCAATTCGCTTGGCATCCATTTTTTCACCAGCGTGTTCCGGGTCGAGAATCGTTTGAGCAATTTGCAAAAGGACGTACCCAATAATGCCAATTGTCACAAGAAACAGCAGGAATTTTCCGAAGGGTTGGGTGACAATTGTGCTTAAGGCACCGCTGCTATCTGTGGTTCTACCGCCAGTCCCAAAAGCTGCTTGGGCGGCTAGAAAACCGATAATAAAGTAAACCAAGCCTTTGGCGGCATATCCCAGTCTTGCCAGTCGCTCGAACCGAGAGTCAGAGGTGGCGCGTCGGACTGATTGTTTAATGCTATCAGTTGGTGAGTTGCGATCGGTCATATTTTTATACAATAATTTAGAGTGAGTTGGGTATTGCAAGTGCATCATACTAAATCCGTTGCGATCGCGTAGCGTGCCGGAGGCATATCGCTCACCTATTTTTGGTTATAGGACAAGCAAGATCGGGTTTTTTTGGGCGGATGTTGGTATAAATAGTTCTCCTATTATTAATTTCTGAAGTTCAGCAATTTGTGGCATCCCTCTAGGTAGGTAAATTAGTCAGAGCATCGCAGTCGAATAGTATCTCTAGAGGATTACGGCAGGATGCGATTTGCTCGAATTCTTGTTAGTTATGATATTGCTTTCTGTTAAGCGCGATCGCTCTTGCTAAAACCACCGCAGCTACTCTCACGGCAATAAGCTCGATACACTAAGGTTGGTGGATTTTTGTACATCCTAGCTAAAGGAATATTTGCAACTCGATTTCTCGCTCTCTGCAAAGTTTTACGCTGACCGAAAGTAATTATCTTCGGGGCCCCCGGATTCATCCGTGGGGTCGATTCTAAAATCTAAAATCTAAAATCTAAAATCTAAAATCGATTGACAGGGAACAAGTTCTTTATTTAACCGATCGGGATCTACTACAAAAGAGTCGCACCCTACCATCTAAAAGCGGATTTGGTAATCTGTACTAAAATTATATGTAAATCAAAATAATACGAGTTCCCTATTTTGGCTTCCCATCTCAAATCTAAAATTTCAAATGGTATGAATCATCAATCTTGGTTGAAACAGCTAAAAAAACATCGAGCGATCGCCGTTATCCGTTCCTCGGAAAAGGAACTCGCTAGGCAGATAGCCTCATCGGTAGCCGCAGGAGGAATGCAGTAGTTGGGGTTATTCTGGGATTGTCCGAGAATAACCCCGATTTTTTTGTGGGAAAGAGTGCGATCGCACCCATTCACCTTTCGTAAACTTCTCGCCGATGACGCACTTTACTGATGTCGATCGTGCGACTGTCGTCATCAATGGTGTATATTACCCTGTAATCGCCAACCCGAATTCGCCAACCATTTTTCTCCCCCTTTAACTTGATACAGCCCGGAGGACGTGGCACACTTCCTAAAGCATTTATCTGGGGATAAATACGACTGCTGATTTCAACGGGCAGAGCATCCAGGTCTTTTTGAGCCGAACGTGCAGTAATTACCAGGTAATCAGACATTCAATTTACCTTTTTCCTGAAGCTGTCGTTGAACTTCTTCCCAAGGAACTCTTGGTTCATCTTTTCTAGATTCAATAATTATGCCATCGTAAACATCCTCCCAGAGTTCGCCGTGTTTCTCGAAGTCGAGCAGCACCGCGATTTTTTCGCCTTCAGAATCAACTAAAAACTGAAAGTCGATCGGTTCGCCGCATTCAGCTAGCACGTCTGCCCAAAATGCACTGTGTTCTTTGAGGTCAACAATTGCAGCGGTTTTGTTGCCTAGATTGTCAGTTAAAAATTGAACGCCCCGCATAGTGTAGTTTGGCATATATCGGAGTGAGTAATGTGTATTAAAATTATATGCGAGTCAGAATGATCTGAGTGTCAAATTTGCGATCGTTACCAATTTAAAATCCTTCGACGCTCGCGCTCACGCCGCAGTCTCAAATCTCAAATCTAAAATTTCAAATGGTATGAATCATCAATCTTGGTTGAAACAGCTAAAAAAACATCGAGCGATCGCCGTTATCCGTTCTTCAGAAAAAGAACTCGCTTGGCAGATGGCATCAGCGGTAGCAGCGGGCGGGATTCAGTTTATTGAAGTTACTTGGAACACCTACAAACCCGCTGAATTAATTGCCGAACTCCGCTCGGAATTCCCTACTTTTAGTATTGGCACCGGCACTTTATTAAACTTAGAACAGTTGCAGCAAGCAATAGACTGCGGCGCTCAATTTCTGTTTACTCCCCACACCGATTTAACTATGATTAAAACAGCAGTTGATGCCGGAGTGCCGATCGTCCCCGGTGCTTTTTCTCCTACGGAAATTGTGACCGCGTGGCAAGCAGGCGCTACCTGCGTTAAAGTGTTTCCGATATCGGCTTTGGGAGGCGCGGCTTACCTGAAAAGCCTGCAAGGGCCTTTGGGACACATTCCGTTAATTCCCACTGGCGGAGTGACGCTGGAAAATGCGAAAGTATTTATTGACGCCGGGGCGATCGCCGTGGGTTTAGCCGGAGACTTATTTCCCAAACACTTAGTGGAAAATCGAGATTGGCGGGCGATCGTCCAAATTGCCCAGAATCTCACCCAAAACTTAACAACTTGTTAAGCCCTCTTTCCAATCTAAAATCTAAAACCTAAAATCTAAAATAGGACAAGCCAATCTAAAATCTAAAATCTAAAATCTAAAATAGTACGAGGTGTGAGAAATGAACAGCATTATCAACTCAATTTACTTCCGCCGCGCTGGAACTTTCTGTGCCGGCTGCGCCCTAACAGTTGCTGCATTCTGCGGCGGTTCAATGACCGCATTTGCCGGCGAACAGCGCAACATAATTGCCAATAAAATTATGCAGTTGCAGGAATCCAGTCAGCGCTGGATTGAAATTGATTTGTCAAGACAAAGATTAATAGCTTGGGAAGGAAATATAGCCGTTTACGCGGTGGTTATTTCCAGCGGCAAATCATCGACTCCCACCCGCACGGGAACTTTTGCCGTTCAAACCAAATACCGCGTTGCTAGAATGACTGGGCCCGACTACGACGTGCCGGACGTTCCCTATACAATGTATTACGACGGCGGCAATGCAATTCACGGCGCTTACTGGCACAATTTGTTTGGCAATCCCGTTACTCACGGCTGCACAAATGTAGCTGTCAATCATGCTAAATGGCTATTTGAATGGGCCTCGGTGGGAACACCCGTGGTTGTACACAAATCTCAGGTTTAGGGAATTGGGAATTGGGCATCGGGCATCGGGCATAGTCGAACATTATTAGAACTGATGCACCGGTTTCTTCGATCGGAGTTCATCAGTTCTGGTTTTTTTTAGCTTGCTTACTTTACTGCTGTTTTTATACTAATTCTCAAAACTCATGCAACAGTATCGCTCCGGGTGCGTCGCCACCCTTAAATCTTAAAGCCCACATTCCGCAGGTCTTTAAATAGAATTGATGGTTATAAATTTTAAAAATTCAACCCTGAAGTGATTACTGGGTA